>CAZFXX010000345.1:0-3485 GCA_964522985.1 uncultured Desulfobacteraceae bacterium | reverse complement strand
TTCCCATAATCAGGGACAATGGCTTTCCCAACAGCTCTTTTTCGGAATATTCCAGAAGATCAAGCGTAGCCCGATTAACGGTTTTGATGTCACACTCAGGCCCGGCCACAATCAACGCATCAGCCATGGATTCAATAATTTTTTCAACATAATCCTTAGAGACGGTGATGCGGTCCAGATCTTTTGTCATTTTGTTAAAGGCCGATGCGACAACCCCGATTTCATCCCGGGACCTGATCTTCACCCGGGTATCCAGGCGTCCTCGGCCCACTTTTAAAACCGCTCCTTTCAATTCAACCAGACGCATCGAAATGGTTCTGGCAAACAAAAATAAAATAACGGCTCCCAGCACAATCCCGAAGCCATCAATGAAAAGGGTGGCACCGATAAAATTTTGTCGTGCCTTTCGGCTGGCCCTTGAAGCATCCTGATAAATTTTTTCAATGACAGGCTCCATGATGCTGCTGGCACCGGCAAAATCGCCCTGGAGCCCCTGGGTGTCATTTTTTCCGATAATCGCCTGCAGTTCAATATACTCTTTAAAGGCTATTTTATAGTTTGCCATATTTTTCAAGACGACCTTTGCTGTGGGACCTTTAATATCGGCAACCTTGTCGTTTAATCGCTGAAGTAAGTGTTCGTGTCGACGAATATATTCAATCTCCCCCCGCAACAGATAATCCTTTTCAAAACGCCGCAACTGGAGTAAATCCTTTACAAACTGGATGTTTTTCATCTGAGATACGTCATTTTCGACAGTGTGAATCGCCTGCCGCCACTCACCCAGAACCCCCCAATCCTTGAACCCCCTTTTGTGATACGCCTTGACCAGCGCCAGGAAACAACGATTGTATTGGTTCAAAAGCTGCCCGATATGCCTGACATCCTTTCTTCGTTGACCTTTTGTCATACCCTCAAGCCACTCGATATCCTGGCTGAGAGAGTCGATCATGCCGGCATGTTTTTCCAGATAACCGGAAGTACCGGTTTGATAAAATTCTTTTTTAATCAAATCCCTGAGCATAAAATGGGTAGCGGCAAATCTGGCATTGTGGATCTTGACCATGATCTTGTCGACACTCATATGGATCTCATTGGCATGATCGCTGTTTTTAAAAAAAAAGGCGCTCACAGACAGCGAGGAGAAGATGATAAGAACAATGGAGACCAAACCTGCAGCCATTAATTTAAAAAACAAATTTTTAGACAAAAACCATTTTTTCATTTTTGTTCCCGTATTTATATGAACGTTTTGAGTAGTGAGCGTCTCTATAATTTCAGCATCTGCGGCCACCTGTAACCATCGGTTCCAAAGGGACTGTTAAAATGGGATATTTCAATAAAATGGGTCGCCCTGTTCTTGATGATGAAAATTTACAAAAAATATGGTAAAATATAATAAAACCGTGTAAAATTAATTTTTAAAAATTATATCATATTCTTTAAGGATGTGCATTTTTCATGCATCAGACAAAGGCAAACAGCCGCTAGCTTCAAACCCGGCAGTGCCCGCACGTCAATTGCAGGATTACGGTTTTGATTGTAATCCTTTTTTTTAATTTTTTTTTGCCACCGGTTTTTACGAAAGGAATGTCATCATGGATAAAACCGCAACACTTATTATCGAAGGAAAAGCCTTTGAATTGCCGGTTATCACAGGTACCCAGGGGGAAAAGGCCATCGATATTTCCCAGCTTAGAAAGATTTCTGGGTATATTACGCTGGATCCAGGGATGGCCAATTCCGCGAGCTGCACCAGCTCCATCACCTTTATGGACGGAGAAAAAGGGATTTTAAGATATCGCGGCATACCCGTTGAAGAACTGGCCGAACAATCGACTTTTGTGGAAACCGCCTATCTTCTGGTAAAAGGCCGCCTGCCTACAAGAAAACAGCTCAATAATTTTTCAATCAGTCTCAACGACAACTCACTGGTACATGAAGACATGCAGTTTTTTTATCAAAATTTTCCGCGGGCATCCCACCCCATGGGCATCCTCTCTTCAATGGTGAATGCCCTGAGGAGTTTTTACCCGGAGCTTGAAGGCCTGTCCCGGACCGAAGAGATCAATATGACGGTAACACGCCTGCTGTCCAAGCTCAGGACGCTGGCTGCCATGTCGTATAAAATTTCACGCGGGCATAAGGTGGTCTACCCCCGCCCGGACCTGTGCTACTGCTCCAATTTTTTAAACATGATGTTTGACACCCCGGTGCGGCCATATAAAATCGATGATGATCTGGTACAGGCGCTTAATGTTTTCTGGATACTGCACGGAGATCATGAACAAAACTGTTCCACCTCCACTGTACGGGTAGTGGGCAGTGCCCGCGTCAATCTTTACGCCGCCATATCCGCAGGCATTGCCGCGCTCTGGGGACCGTTGCATGGGGGGGCGAACCAGGCGGTGATCAAAATGCTCGAGGAAATATACAACTCCGGATCGGATGTAGCCCCTTTTATAAAAAGAGCCCGGGATAAAAATGATCCGTTTCGCCTCATGGGATTCGGACATCGGATTTACAAAACCCATGATCCACGCGGAGAAATAATCAAAGCGGTCTGTGACAGGGTGCTGAAAAAACTTCACCGTCATGATCCGCTGCTAGATATTGCACAGAAGCTTGAAGAAGTTGCCTTGAAGGACCCCTATTTTATAGACCACCACCTCTATCCCAATGTTGATTTTTACAGTGGTATCGTCCTTCGTGCAATGGGTATCCCCACCAATATGTTCACGGTTATGTTTGCCATCGGACGTCTCCCGGGATGGGTTGCCCAGTGGAAAGAAAGTACTGAAGATTTAAACTGGAAACTGCATCGTCCCAGACAAATTTATACCGGCCCCTCCCGGACAGTCTATGGGCCGATTGATAAACGAAAAATATGATAAAAACGGAATAAAATATGTAACCCGGAAGAAAACGGTAAAAGAGGGGTTATCGTGGTAAGGGGAAAAGTCCCTGGTCCTTAATGTTTCAAAGGACCAAGGGAAACCGCTTAGATCTCTTCAACGGTGATTGCCTCTGCTTCACATACTTCAACACAGCTTTCGCAGCCCAGACATTCTTCCGCATTTACAGGAACAGATTTTTCATCCTGCATTTCAAACACCTCCACAGGACAAACATCTACACATTCTTCACAACCTTCACATTTTCCCGGATCAACAGTCGGATTAAACGCCATTTTATGGTCTCCTTTTTCTATAAATTAATAAATTTACGCATAAAATAAATATCTTGTTTTCGAAAAAATCCATATACTAATTGACACATCGAGTCAAGCCTTCTTGATGTTTTTTTTATCCGTTGGGCTGAGTAACAGTTCTGATTTTAATTTTTTTATGTTATTTCAAATAGTTGTATTCCAATGAATCATTTTAGATATACAGGGCAGAGCATATCGGGGCAGATGGTCTCTTAAAATATTTGGTAACGTAGAAAAAAAGAGACCTATGGTATAAAATAGCAGAAAATTGCCC
>CAZFXX010000344.1:0-3513 GCA_964522985.1 uncultured Desulfobacteraceae bacterium | reverse complement strand
GGGGCGGCTGTTGAGCCATATTGTCATCGGCGTTCAGATGATAGAGGAAAAAATACAACGGGTTGAAAATTTCCCCGAAGAGTTGGCCCTGCTTTTGAAGCACCTTATCGTAAGCCATCATGGGAGCCGGGAATTTGGTTCCCCGGAAGTCCCCAAAACCATAGAGGCGGTGCTGTTGAACTATATCGATGAAATCGATTCAAAGGTCACCGGTATCCGTAATTTTATGGCGGCAGAAGATCCCAATGAGCCCTGGACCGGCTACCACCGGCTTTTGGGACGGCAGTTTTTTAAAACGTCATTTTCCGCCGTGCGCGATACGTAACCCGGCAGCAGCGTTACCTTTTGGTCGTATCATGTGATGGGAACGGAATAAAATATATGTTTATTACACTTGAAGGCATAGAGGGCGCCGGTAAAACGACCCAGATAAATGATATGGTCAGCTTTCTTGAAAGCCGGGGGCATACCTGTACGGTAACCCGGGAACCGGGAGGTACGGCAATCGGCACTAAAATCCGTTCCATCCTCCTGGACCCCGAATGCGGTGAAATGAATCCACTTACTGAACTGCTGTTGTATAATGCGGATCGGGCCCAGCATGTGGAAGCGTTGATCAAACCGGCGCTGGATGCCGGCAAAACCGTCATCTGCGATCGATTTTTCGATGCCACGACAGTTTATCAGGGATATGCCCGGGGACTCGATATCAGCCTGATCATGACATTGCACCAACTGGTGCTGGGCGTGTTAAAACCGGATATGACGATTTTGTTCGATCTTCCGGCGGAAACCGGTCTTACACGCGCCTGGAAAGCGGTCAGGCAGGGAGACAGGACCCATCAAGAGACAAGATTTGAAAAAGAAGCGCTTGAATTTCACGAGAAGGTAAGAGCCGGCTATCTTGACATGGCCCGGCAGGAACCGTCCCGTTTTAGAATCATCGATGCCGGTCAAGACCAAAAGCGGGTTACAGAAGAAATTTTAAGGGTATTGGACCTATGCGTTATTCTATTTTAAATGCCATCGGGAATACACCGCTTGTTGAAGTCAAAAAATTGAATCCGAATCCGAAGGTGAAGATCCTGGCGAAACTGGAGTACATCAATCCGGGCGGTTCCATTAAGGATCGGGCCGCTCTTTTTATGATTGAGGGCGGCGAAAAATCCGGAGAATTGACGCCGAACAAAACCGTTATTGAAGCGACAAGCGGCAATACCGGCATTGGCCTGGCCCTTGTGTGTGCGGTCAAGGGGTACAACCTGCTGCTGGCAATGTCCGATGCCGCCAGTACCGAGCGGCGAAAAATTTTAAAGGCACGGGGTGCAAAGATTCTTTTGACCCCAGGTCATCTCGGAACCGATGGCGCCATTGAGGAGGTATACCGGCTGGCCCGTGAAAATCCTGAAATCTATTTTATGGCAGACCAGTTCAACAACCCTGCCAACTGGAAAGCGCATTATTATGGAACCGCACCGGAAATATGGGCGCAAAGCGGTAAAAAGCTGACTATGCTGGTGGCGACCATGGGAACCAGCGGTACCTTGATGGGGATGGCCCGGCGTCTGAAGGAGTATGATCCGACTATTTGCATTGTTGGCGTTGAACCCTTTCTGGGACATAAAATTCAGGGCCTCAAGAATATGAAGGAGGCATATTGCCCCGAAATTTTTGAAAAAAACCGGTTGGATAAAAAGGTGAACATCGAAGATGAAGAAGCCTTTAAAATGACCCGACGGCTTGCCAGGGAGGAGGGCCTGTTTGTGGGGATGAGCAGTGGGGCCGCCATGGCCATTGCCTGCAGGGAAGCCGCAGCCATGACATCGGGCACGATTGGGGTTATTTTTCCCGACAGCGGTGAACGGTACCTGAGTACATCTCTTTTTACGGTAAAAGATCCTATCCCACTTCGATTGTTCAACACCATGAGACGGGCCAAGCAGCCGTTTGAACCCCTGGTCCCGGGCAAAGTCTCAATGTATTCATGCGGCCCCACGGCTCATGCGCGCATGCATCTGGGCGAATGCCGCCGTTTTGTGTTTGCCGATCTGCTGTGTCGTTATCTTGAATTGCGCGGTTATGACGTCTCCCATATCATGAATATCACGGACCTGGATGATAAAACCATCAACGGTTCCGAGAAAGCGATGCTGGCGCTTTCCGATTTTACCCGGCAGCATATCGACATCGTAATGCAGGACCTGGCCATTTTAGGCGTTAAACCGGCTACTAAATACCCACGTGCCAGTGAGCATATTGACGACATGGTGACGCTGGCCGGGGACCTGCTCAAGAAAGGTTATGCATATGAAAAGCTGCGGTCTATTTATTTTGATATTTCCCGTTTTGGTGATTACGGTCGATTGTCGGGCGTTGATATAAACAAGATAAGGCTCGGCGCAACTGTGGATCTGGATGAGTATGAAAAGGACAACCCCAGGGATTTTACCTTGTTGAAACGGTCCCGGCTTTCGGAACTGAAACGGGGCATCTACACCAGCACCCAATGGGGCAATGTCCGGCCTGCGTGGCATTTGCAGTGCGCGGCGATTGCCATGAAATATTTTGGTGAGCGTTATGACATTCATACCAGCAGCCGCGAGCTGATCTTTCCCCACCATGAGAACCGGATCGCCATTGCTGCGGCTATTACCGGTAAAAATCCGGCCCGTTACTGGATTCATTGTGACCGGGTGATGGTTGACGGTAAAAAGGTCGATTCAACAGGGGCAGGTTTTACCTTAAAGGATTTAATGGACATTGGGTATTCCGGTCGTGAAATCCGATACTGGCTTCTGGCTGGACATTATCGTAAGCCGGTGGCTTTTTCCGTGGATCGGCTCAATGATGCCCGGTGTTCCCTGAAAAGGCTTGACGCATGCATCCGGTCGTTGTTGACGGTTCAGGGCCAAAGGTCTTATGCTGAATTGAATCAATTGTTGTATGACATCAAGCATGGTTTTACCGGCGCCATGGATGATGATTTAAACATCTCGGCGGCCATGGCTTCCATATTTAAGAATATTAAAAAAATTAATATTCTGGTATTGGAAAGAAAAATAGGTGCTGACGATGCCCTGAAGATTGTAACTGAATTTAAAACGATTAATACGGTTCTTCGTGTTTTTGATTTTGAAGAACCCATGACGGATAAAGAGATAGAAAACCTTATCAGGGATCGAGAAAACGCCCGGAAAGATAAAAACTGGATTCTGGCCGATCAAATCAGGGACCGGTTAAAGGCACGCGGCGTGAATGTGAGAGACCGGAAAATAAAGTAAAAATTCGGTATTCTTTATCAAGACTGAAAAGGAGTATACGTTTTGCCGGTTTCATGTCCTGGCAGTGAAATTTAAAACGTAAAATTGGGAATTTGAAATTGGGGAAATAACAAGGATGCAGATGCGTTATCTAATCCCCAGTTTTGGAAGAATGACCACCGCAAAAAAAATTTAATCTCAGAACTCCTTACTTAAAGGAAATATAAGTGACACTTTACCCCTCGTTTACCCC
>CAZFXX010000343.1:0-3514 GCA_964522985.1 uncultured Desulfobacteraceae bacterium | reverse complement strand
TTCTCTCCACCAGTTTATCAGCCAGCCTATCGAGAATGAAATGCGAGTTCGTGGGGTGTATCCTACTTACTTAGAACTTCATGCGGTGGGTAAGAAGGCAGATAGAGTTGCTACGTTGGCACCCCTTTATAAGTTAGGTTATATGTATCATAACAAGAATAACTGTGGCCCATTAGAAGCACAATTAAGGTGGTTTCCACGCTCAAAGTATTGGGACGTAATGGATGCAACTGGTTATATTACGAAGATTATGGATGAGTTGGATTACTATTTTGACCCAGAAGATTTGGGAGATGACCCTGAAGAAGAGTTTAAGGAATTGAAATATGAAGATCCTATTGGTGATTGGAGATCGGCTTAATGAACTATGGTAAATTATTAACCAAAGGTGAATGGAGAAATTAGATGAATGTATTACAAGGAAATCCGAATGGCCCTGCTTCTACTTCTTCTTATTTAGAGAAGGACTTAGGTTATAAGTATCCATATGAATTGGATTTAAGACCTGGTTCTAAACTACATGAGAAACTAAAGAATGAAGTACTTCGACGTGCGAGGGAAAGTCATTCTGTTGTGGCAAATAGGGTTACCTCTTGGAATGAGATTGAGAGGGTAATGACTGCTTATGTTGAGCCTAATGAGGAAGATAGGATTATTAAAGAAGGTAACTCACGTGCTCCAACGTCAATAGTGTTCCCTTACAGCTATGTGATTATGGAGACTGTATTGACGTATTTAGTTATGGCTTTCTTGAATGACCCTATACTTCAGTTTAAGGGTGTGTCACCGGAGGATACGGTTGGTGCTATCATGCTTGAGAAGGTGATACAGAATCAGTGTGATGTATTTAAAGTGGGACTTTCCCTTCATACATTTTTGCGTGATTCAATAGTATATGGTATAGGTGCAGCAGCTCCTGCATGGGAAAAGAAAATAGGTACGACTATAAGGGAAGATAAGAGTGGATTTTTAAGTTATTTCCGTGGTCATGGTACTAGAGTATATGAGGAAGAAGTAATATATGAGGGGAATAAACTTACCAACATTGACCCTTATCTCTATTTACCAGACCCACGAGTTCCTTCACATCGTACTCAGGATGGTGAGTTTGTTGGTTGGATAGACCTCACTTCCAGAATAGCCCTGATGAGGGAGGAAAAGGTAGGAGAGGAACTATTCAATGTAAAGTATTTAAGGGATGGTCAGTTGAAACGGACTTCTATTTTCACCGCGGAGGAATCACATAGAAATAAGAAAACTGGGGTGAGTAGTTACAGTTCTTATGATACAAGAATAAGTAATCCAGTTGACGTAATTTATATGTTTATAGACTTAATCCCGAAAGAGTGGGAGTTGGGTGATAGTGAGTATCCAGAGAAGTGGCTATTTGGTTTAGCTAATGATTCTACTATAATTAAGACTAAGAAATTGGGCCTCGCTCATGGGATGTATCCTATCATTACTGCCTCTCCTGACTTTGATGGATACTCCATCCTCCCATTAGCGAGGTCTGAAATACTTTATGGTATGCAAGAAGTACTTGACTGGTTGTTTAACTCGCATGTTAGCAATGTCCGAAAGGCCATTAATGATATGTTAGTAGTTGACCCTTACTTGGTGAATATCGCAGATTTGAAAGACCCTCAACCTGGGAAGTTAATTAGGATGAGACGTCCTGCATGGGGAAGGGGAGTTAAAGATGCTGTTCAACAGTTAGGTGTAAATGATATTACTAAACAAAACATTGCTGACTCTTCATTTATTATTCAGTGGATGCAGAAGATAGGTGGGGCTGATGATAGTATGATGGGTTCCTTACGTCAGGGTGGTCCTGAACGTCTCACAGGTGGTGAATTTCAGGGGACGCGTGCAGGGGCTATCTCAAGGATGGAGAGGGTTGCAAAGGTAATTAGTCTTCAAGGTTTGAAGGATATGGCTTATATGTTTGCTTCTCATACTCAACAACTAATGAGTAAGGAAACTTATATTAATACAACTGGTAGGTGGCAAAGGGAGTTGAGTCAGATATTTGGAGACGTAAGTCAGATGAAAGCTACTCCATGGGACTTAATGATTGACTATGATGTGGTCGCTAAGGATGGGACAATTCCTGGTGGGATTGATAGTGCAGCGTGGATTAGATTATATGATATCTTGGCAAAGAATCCTCAATTGGGTAGTCAATTTGATATGGTCAAAATCTTTGAATATATGGCCTTAAATATGGGAGCTAAGAACGTACAAGATTTTAGGATAAGTCCTAAAATTATGTCAGATGACCAAATAAATAGGGAGAGACAGAAGGGTAACTTGGTACCTATGGAAGGAGGAGAGGGCGGTGGAATATAGAAGTACTCCAAAAATGTTTGAGGAGTTTGTAAAAACTAGCATTTGGTTAGATATGAAAGGTGAGCTTGAAAAGTGGCTCGAGGATATTAGAACGATGCTAGAAGATGTGGAAGGTAGTTTGGATTTCGGCGGCTTGAAGAGGTTACAAGGTAGTGCAGATGCCGTTAGAAATATGATGAACCTTCCAGAGAACGTGATGGATAATATAGAAGAAGATAATAAACGAGAAAGAGAGGATAAAGAAGATGGCGGAAAAAGTTGAGGATGCTTTACAGAATGAAGTTAATGAAATGTTAGGTGAGATACCTCCTGGAGTTGAGGAGGAATTACCTATAGAAGAAGTGCCTGCGGAAGAACTACCGGCCGAGGAAGTTCCTGCAGAAAAAACACTCGAAGAAATACCTCTTGTTGTTGAAGGAGAACTTTCCGCTGAGGAAGTATCTGCTGTTGTTATTGAGGAGGAGTTGGGTGAGGAAACTATGGACGAGATGAGAACTCGCATAGCTACACTCATGAATAGGGTGGAAGAACTTACCGGAGAGTCGACACTAGAACCGAGTAAAGAGGTAAAATCAAAGGAGGAAAAACCTACAGAGAAGGAGTCTCCTAAAGAAGAACCTCCCGAGCTTGAGATAGATGTTCATAACTTCCTTGAGGGAGTGACTATCGATGATTTAGTGGATGATGAAGCGAAGTTCAATGAAGTCCTTAGTAAAGTTTATACTAAGGCGGTGGAGACAGCTAATAAACAGGTGTTTGAGAACGTGCTTCTTGCTATTCCCAATATAGTTTTGGGTCACGTGAATCGAAGTACAGTTGTCGGAGAGATGGTTAAGAACTTCTATACTGTCAATGAGGATTTATTGGGTGTTAAGAAGACCGTTTCGGCAGTTGCAAATAACCTCCATGCTGAGAACCCTGACTGGGATTTGGACAAAGTGTTTAAAGAAGCTGGGCCGAAAACTCGTGAGGTATTAGGTATGAGGAAACAAGCTGTTAAAGTAAAGAGTGGTGGTAAGTTTGATGACCCTGCGTTCAGAAAGGAAGGTGGAGGAAAGCCTCCGGCAAAGCGTAAGGACACTTCTCTTCAAAATGAAATAGATGAATTACTCAATTTATAGGAGGATTTAATTATGTTAGGAAATAAAAGTTCACTTCTTAATGC
>CAZFXX010000342.1:0-3534 GCA_964522985.1 uncultured Desulfobacteraceae bacterium | reverse complement strand
AACCCAATATCACAGAGGATATGGGGGGTACGCCGCTTTTCAAATATATTAAAACCAGAATTGAAAAAATCGGATAATTGTCAAGGTCAGGCCTTTGCAGCCCATTGGGCCGCGGGGCCTGACCTGCCTGCCATGTCGGCACAGATACTTCATTGTCCGTCAGTAATTATAGATAATCAACCGGGGGCCTCCCCTTTCCACAAATTGTGACCTGCACAAAAACGCCTGTTTTCGCCATAAAGGATCGCGCATCTGAGCTCTTCATCAGCTTCATAGTCTTCTCAGATTCTGGCAAGTTCCAGTAATGTTGTATTTGTGTACATGTTGTGTTTTCCGTTGGTGTCATAAGCTGCAAAAGCGATCATCCCTTTCTTTTAGATACATAGATTACCTATAGGAAGCGCCAAAAGACCGAATGGTCGGTTTGTCACGTATTTTTTTGAAAACCGGATATTTGATATAATCTTAGACAATTTGTTTAACACAGCAGGATGCAAAAATGGGAAGAGGGGCGGGGGGAGCGTTTTTCAGGTAATCAGATGCGTTTGCCCCGGATTTTTCAAAAAAATAAGATTGACGATAAAGCCGAATTGAGATTTTTTAAACGGATTTAACCCATATGAATAACACTTGAACAACAGGAGAGATGCCATGAGCGATCTTGGACAGGCAGAACAGATTGATTTTACCGTGGACCGGAACAATCTTTACCGGGAAGAATCTATAACCGATCTCAAGGTTGCCTCCATCAGGCGATTAATACCGGTAAAGCCAAATGGCACGGAAGACAAGAGCCGAACGTCTGTACTTATAGGGCATACGCAGCTCATGTCGCCGGAGGGCCCGCTACCGATACAATCTCAATTGGCGGCAAACAATATTGAGGAAGCGTTAGATGCCTTTCCCGAAACCATGAAGCAGGCGTTGGCGGAGATGGTGGAACGGATTAAAAAAATGCAGAAAGAAAAGCAGCAGAAGGACGATTCGAGGATTATCATGCCGGGTGAGTAACCGGGAAAATTTTTCTATGTACGATTGACAAGGCATTCTTGACGCCCTCGTAAGAAGTCGGGGTCGGATTCAAACCAAATCATGGGCATACGCCCATTTATCAAAGTTCCCTTTGTGCAATTTTGAAATTAAACACATAAAGCTTTCAAGTCGCCGGTTGATATTCTTCATAAACGCGTTTGGCTCTGGGATAAGGTTGAACCCAGCGCCAACTGCCGGCATATAATCGTGAGACGCAAGGTCGGCGCATTTTTGATCATTTTTTGGCTGTTTATTGGTAGATCCTCCGGCCAGAATTGATTAATGCTGTCAATCTTTTCCATTTCAGCCTGGTTTCGCTAAATTTTGACGATCAGCGAGAATTGCTGCTGCAAAAACGTTGACACCCGACCCCATTTTTGATATATGTATTAAAATATTGTTGCGCGTGTTTTTAACACGGGACTATCGCTCAAAAAGAATTTTAAGCGGGAGCATGTTCAAATCCAGTCATCAGGATTCGTACCCCCCTTAAGATGCCATAAAAATCCAAACCAAGGGAGACGTTACAATAATACTAACCGACATCCAAACAATCCAAAAATGGATTGATCTTGAAAAACAAATCTATCAAAAAAGCGGCATTCAACCGACGGTCTACAACACGGACGGTATCCGGATAACCGATTACAAGCAGTGCGCAAACCGTATTTGTCCGGCCATCAAAGCCACTGCAGACGGGCAAACCTATATCTGTGCGGCCGCCCATACGAATATGGCTGCGATGGCGCAAAAAAACCGCAAACCGGTTATCGAAGAGTGTGATGCCGGCCTTTTGAAAATTGTTGTCCCGATTTTTGTTGGTAATCAATTCGTGGGATCGGCCGGTGGATGCGGACTACTCCCGGCCGATGGCGAAGTCGACACCTTTATGATCAATAAAACCACCGCAATCGCGGAAAAAGAGATCCAGGCGCTTTCCACAGACATCGGTTTTCTGTCAATGGCATCGGCGCGTGAACTGGCCGATTTCATTACAGGAGAAATCGATCGCATCACCGCAAAATTTGAGGTCGCACAAGCTTAACATCGCCGCAAGCAATCCTGTTCGCCATCTTTAACAGGCTGCCGAAGCAATGCCTTTGGCAGCTTTTTTTATTGCCGATCCCTTGATTTTTTTTGAATCATGGATAAAAGCACCCGGGACACCCCAGACGAAATAGCGAGAAGCCATAAACTGTAACCCCATATGAGATAAAAAATGACAAATCGTGTTATCGTCGTGGGCGCCATTGCCCTGGGCCCAAAAGTCGCCTGCCGAATCAAAAGAATCGATCCCACCGCCCAGGTGACCCTGATCGACAGGGACCATTTGATTTCCTACGGGGGGTGCGGCATTCCCTATTATGTCGGCGGTGATGTGGCCGAACTGGAAGGGCTGCGTTCCACCAGTGCCCATGTTGTCAGAGATGAAGACTATTTTCAGAACGTCAAAGGTATCGAAGTCAAAACCCGCACCAAAGTGCTTGCCATCGATCGCAAAGCCAAAACAATCCGGATCCGTCATCTGCCGGATGGCGCCGAGAAAAAACTGGCCTATGATAAACTGGTCCTTGGCACCGGTGCGCTGCCGGTGGTACCGCCCCTGCCCGGCATTGACCTGCCGGGGGTTTCCGCAGTGACCAACCTGCACCATGCCCGGGCCATCAAGGAAAAAATATCCAAAGGCCAGGTTGAAAAGGCGGTGATCATCGGCGCCGGGGCCATTGGGCTGGAAATGGGCGAAGCCCTCACGGACCTGTGGGGCATCGATACCACCGTGATTGAAATGATGGACCAGCTTCTACCCACCGCATTTGGTGAAGACATGGCCCTTGTAATGAAAAATCATATGGCGGATAAAGGAGTGAACATCCTGCTGTCCGAGCGGGTACAGCGCATCCTGGGCGATGCGGAAAATGGCGTCACCGGTGTTGAAACAGACCGTCGGACCATTGCCTGCGAGATGGTAATCATGGCTGTCGGGGTAAGGCCCAACGCTTCATTGGCAAGGGATGCCGGACTGGCGCTGGGTTCTTTTGGCGGTATTCTTGTCGACAAATGCATGCGTACATCAGACCCGGATATCTACGCCGGGGGGGATTGCGTGGAAATACCCCACCTTGTCAGTGGACAGAACATTCCCATGGCCCTTGGCTCCCTATCAAATCGGCAGGGAAGGATCATTGGTACCAATGTCTGCGGCGGCTGGGAACAGTTCAAGGGGACGGTGGGCACCTTCTGCCTGAAACTCTTTGACCTGGGCATTGCCAGGGCCGGATTGACCGTCCGTCAGGCCAAAGCAGCCGGGTATGATCCCGCGTGTACAGTGGTGGTGCAGGCGGATCGGGCCCATTTTTACCCTGATATGCAACTGATGATCCTCAAACTGATTGCCGATCGCAAAACCAGAAAAGTTCTGGGCATCGAAGCACTGGGACCCCAGGGCCATGCCGTCAAATCAAGGGTGGACAGCGTTGCCGTGCTGCTGCAAAACGAAATAAC
>CAZFXX010000341.1:0-3552 GCA_964522985.1 uncultured Desulfobacteraceae bacterium | reverse complement strand
GGTAACGTGATGTTGAACGTCACTAAGCTAGCCGTGGCGGATATCAATGCCGCCGGTGGACTTCTGGGCAGGAAACTTGAGGTCATTGCTTTCGACATCGAAGACATGCTGCCGGAAAAACTCATACAAGCTGCGGAGGTGCTGGTGGTAAAAGAAAAATGTGACCTCATCATTTCAGCATGCAATGCTATGGGACCAGATGTGCAGGCATTCGGGAAATACGACGTTCCCTATATCTGCAATAACGCTTCCACTGTTGCCACCACAATGGTCAAAGACAATCCGGATAAGTATTGGAACTGCTTTCAGGCCGGTGACAACGAACCAAAGTATGTGGCCAAGACAATCGAAACGTTCATGGGATTCGGTTATCAAATGCCCAACAAGAAAATTGCCATGGTGTACAGTGAGTATGACTGGGACAAAAAAATTATCGGTGGGTTAAAGGAACAGGCAGAAAAATACGGTCTGGATATTGTGGTTTATGAGCAGGTTCCAGCAAGCACTAATGCCTGGGGACCGATCCTTTCTAAAATAAGGGCATACAAACCGTCCTTAATTTTTCTGAGCATCTACGCACCCGAGAGTGTTGCTGCTTTTGCCGACCAATTTACCCAGAATCCCACCAATTCTCTGGTTGACCTGGGTTACGCCGTCTCAATTCCTTCTTTTATGGAAATAGCCGGCGATTTCGCCACGGGTATTACCGGCTACGGTGCCTTGGGTATTCCGCCTAAGGTCACAGCCAAAGGCCGTGCGGTTGAAAAAAGGTACATGAAAATGTTCAAATCCAAGGACATGCCTTTTTGTATCGCCCCTAGCGTTTACGACGGTCTCATGGCTTGGGCGGCTGCCGTCAAACGAACCGGCAAGATCGATGACTACAAAGCCGTAGCAACGGCATTGAAGACCCACCCCTACAACGAAGGTATCGGCGGCACTTACGATTTCAATAACCCGTTTCAAGCGGCCAGACAGGGAGATGATCTGCTGCCCGTCAACCTGTTTCAGGCAAAAAACGGTAAGCTCGTATTGAGAAATTTGGGGAGCTACACCATATCCACGTATGAATTGCCACCCTGGATCAAGAAAACCTGGGAAAAGGCAGAGTAACATGACCATTGATCAGCCTATTGCTTGCACCGGGCGCGAGAGCGTGCCCGGTGTTTCCATCCTTCGGGCCGAACACTTGGGGATGTCATTTAACGGCGTTGAGGTGCTGAAAGAGTTGAGTTTCGAAGTCGAAGCAGGTGAAATATTCGGCATTGCGGGTCCTAATGGCGCTGGCAAAACAACGCTTTTTAACGTGATCTCAGGCTACTACACCGGATCAGGAACGATTTTTTTCAAGACCAAAGATATTTCCATCGCCAAACCCCACCGGATCTGCCATCTGGGTATGGCCCGGACGCTTCAGGTTCCAAATGTTTTCACGACCCTCAATATCTACGACAACGTCCGGTTCGGTGCCCATTTTGGCAAAGTAGGTCCCAAAGATGAAAAAAAATTAATCGAAACATCACTCAAATTTGTCGGAATCGCCGATAGAAAAAATGATCTGGCCGACAACTTAGGGTTGTTTTACAAAAAATTGACCATGATCGCCGCGGCACTGGCCACCCAACCGTCACTTCTTCTTCTGGACGAACCTGTGGGCGGTCTCAGTCCCGTTGAAATCAACCCGTTAATAGATCTCATCAAACGTATCAATAAGGAACTCGGCATTACCGTAATTATCATCGAACACCTGATGAAGGTGCTGAAAGCACTTTCAGATCGAATGATGATTATCCACTATGGAAAAACTATCTGTATCGGGACACCCGATCAGGTTATGGCAGACGAAAAGGTGAAAGCAGTGTACCTCGGATGAGCTAAGCATTGTTCGGGACTGAACAAACAAATTACAGGAAACCTATTTTGCTCGAGTTAAACAACGTCAATACTTATTATGGACAATATCACGTGATTCGAAACGTTTCTCTGAAATTCGACGCTGGGGGCTTTCTTTTAATCATCGGCCCCAACGGCCACGGTAAAAGTACGCTTTTGAAAACCATCTGCGGGCTTATCCCGGTGGCGTCGGGCCGCGTTTTTTTCCAGGGTAAAGACATCACACGGTGGCCGACTCACAAAATCGTCGAAGCAGGGTTAGTGTACGTTGCCGAAGCCCGGCATCTTTTTACAGATATGACTGTTTTGCAAAATCTTCTACTCGGGGCGTTCAGTGCCGGTGCCAGAAAAAAAAGCAAACAGACGCTCGATTACGTTTATCATCTGTTTCCCAAGCTTAAAGACATACCTGAACGAGTAGTGGCGACACTGAGCGGCGGTGAAGCCAGAATGCTGACCATTGGCAGGGGAATCATGTCAAATGCTAAACTGCTGGCCATCGACGAACCATCCTTCGGCCTGGCGCCAAAGATCCGTAACGAGGTGTTTCGAAAAATCGAAAGTATACGACAAGACGGCACTACCATATTGCTGGTTGAACAAAATGTAAGTCATGTTGTAGATTTTGCCGACCGCATATGCCTGATTGAAGATGGACAGATTTCTTTCGAAGACGACAAGGAAGCGGCACTTCTCGACGAACACGTCAACAAAGCTTTTCTAGGGGGATGATGGAGATAAATATCTGGGTTCAACAAATCATTCAGGTACTGATCAGCGGTATTGTTACGGCTTCTGTATACGCAATCATGGGGATCGGGCTGTCAATTATCTATGGTATTTCCCGTGTCTTTAACTTTGCATACGGTTCCTTTTTTACATGGGGTGCTTATCTGGCCTGGTTTCTTTTTTCGACCTTTTCATGGATGAACTATCCCATTGTTTTTCTCATTGTCCTGCCGGTGATGTTTGCATTGGGAATGCTGACGGAGCGGATTGTCGTTCGATCGCTTCGCTGGCGGGCCAACTGGCAGGTGACCACTATGATGGTGACTTTAGGATTGGCCTTCTTTCTCGACAACCTGGCGCTGATCATTTTTGGCGGTTTTGCCAAACCCCTGCCCCCCATATACAGAGGCGGAATCAACCCTTTCGGGTTTACGTTGAGCGTTCAGGATTTGTTGATGTTGATTGTCGGTGCATCAGTGATGATCATTTTCGGTCTTTTTCTGGCCAAGTCATACATCGGTATGAGCATGCAGGCGATATCACAGGACATGACCGGTGCGGAAATCGTCGGTATCCCGATAAAAAAAGTCTTCAGCTACACGTTCGGGCTTTCGACTGCGCTTGTAGGAATGAGCGGCATTCTGCTGGCACCCCGATATTACATATCACCTCATGGCGGGTGGGAGCCTTTTTTCCGGGTCTTTGTTATCGTGGCTTTCGGCGGGCTGGGAAGCATACGGGGAACACTATACTCGGCCTTGATTCTGGCCATTCTCGAAGCGTTCATTTCGTGGTCGCTGGGCGCAACTTGGGTGTTGCCGTTCTGGTTTCTGGTTTTTTTAGGGGTGTTGGCTTTTCGGCCATCAGGTCTGATGGGTAAATGGGGGTAAGAAAAAACATGCAGTTTCGCAAAGAACTTATTACCTTGGT
>CAZFXX010000340.1:0-3564 GCA_964522985.1 uncultured Desulfobacteraceae bacterium | reverse complement strand
TTTTTGGCTACCCCCTCTTTCCCAGAGATCGAGTGGTGATTGCGGTCTTTCGGGACTAAATCTCCGGGCTTATCGCCATCGATCATCAGCCATTGGACATTGTTGACTTCCAATGGCGGTTTGATCAATTTTTCTTTTAAGCTTTTGACCCCGAAAAAAGCGTTATAGACGCTGGCAAAACGTTGGCCATCCCCTTCTTGTATCCCACGTTTCATCCAGGAATGGACCTTTAAAATCAGCGCCTTCATTTGCTCGGGGCTTAAACTGTTTAACCCTGCCACCAGCGTTAGGTTAGGGTCCGGCTGTTTTTTTTCATCGATAACAGGTTGAATCGAAAACGGTTTCCCCTCAATTTCAAAGGCAATGGGTGTATTGGTTTTGATGGCATGCGTATACCTGGAGATAATGTTCAGACAAAGATGCATTCGATTTAATTCATTGTCTGTTTTGCCGGGCAGATGGATGCATAACGTCCGGATGCCCTGATCAGCAAAAACAGTAAAGGCCTTGTCCAGGCGGCCGGCAAGGTGGGACATACGTATCCCCAGGCGTTTGATCATGCCTGGTGCCACGGATGCATCCACCATAAGATCCCCTAAGGAAACCACATAATCGGCCCTGGCAGAGCCCTTGGAAGCAGTTGGAAGCCCCCGATAGCGGATCAGTACCGGTTCCTGCTGGACCGGCAATTCTGCAAGTTGGGTAAACGTTTGAGATAATTGCTCAAACGTGTCCTTTTCAGCATCAACGCCTTCCCAATATTGAACATCCATGAAATAGGCACTTAAAAAATGTACCATATCGATCAAACGCGACTGCCAGATATCCTGAGCCCTTTCTTCGTCTTTGTTTTGCGCGTTCGCCTCTGCTTCAAAGCCATGCTCATCAGATGTTCTGCCTGAATCGATGCGTTTAAGCTCTTGAAACAGCTTTTCAACATTCGCGTCCGACATTATTTCGTTGTTTGTCATATTTTAAACACTGATAAGGGGTTGCGGAAAATAACAAGAATTCCAAAATAGGGTAGAATTATCATTTGTTTCTGACCTGGCTGGAGCCCGAATTTTATGATTTTTAACATACGGCTAATATTAAACCTGAGTTGGGCGATTTTTAGCGAATCGATGTGACGGTGCCTTTTTTATGCAAGAGATCGGTTTAGATTGATTTGAAAATTGTTCAATTTTAATCAAAGTATAGAGGAACGGGCATAAAGTGTCAATTCGGAATTTTTGACTGATTTTTTTGCGACCCTTTTGTATTCAAAAATTGAATGCGCATTGGTGATCCGTATAAAAAATGTATTAAAAACCGTGCCGAAGTTCGCTAAAATTATTATAAAACAATCAGCCAACCGCAATTGTAAAAAAAAGTGCGCCAAAAACGAAAATGGCCATTCCGGAAACAAACCCGATACTATGCTCAATCATTTTAGCGCGTTTTTTGGAAACGGTTTGCAAAACCCCGGCCTTGCCGATAATAACAGCAATGATAACACCGGAGATGGTCATTGCCATCCCAAGGGATATAACAGCCGCCAGTACCAGGCCGAGGGTCAGGGCATCCATGGAAAGGCAGAACAGCATAACCATCACCACTGCCGGACAGGGAACCAGGCCGACGGCCAAAGCCCACGGGACAAGGCCTTTCCCGAATGCTTTTGTTTTCTGTGTATGGTGGCTGGATACAGGTTTTGAAAACAGCGCGTATCCGTTTTTTAAAAAAATACCCAGCCCCAGAAGCGAAATAAGACCAAAACTGATGACCTGGGTTGCAGTGGTCACCGTTCCAAGGGTTTCACCCACACCTCGCTGAAGGAGATAGCGCAGCCCCAGCACACCTACCGCCCCTGAAAAACCGTGGAAAAAGGCGGTGAAGGTGCCGAACAGCAGCCCGACCATAACAGATGCCCTGTGCGACAGCACATAGGACATGGCTACGAACTTGCCGTGCCCCGGGCCGGCTGCATGGATGGCACCATAGCTGAACGCCAGTACCATCAGAAACAGCAGCGGCATTGTGTCTCCCGTGGTCTGCACATTCCTGATGAGTTCGGACATTTTTTGTTTTAACTGGTGCTGCCAGATAATGATTTTTACAAAAAACTGGCTTTTCACCAGCACGGGCAAAGCCTTGTGCTGGGTTTTTGGTTTGGAGGTAAACGGGTTTTGTGCCAAAACCGGAGCAACCCAGGGGCAGGTTACGAAAAAAAGGATCAGTACGATTATGCTTTTTCTCATGACTTCAGGCAAAACTCCAGAAAAAGTGTCCAGGGGTGAATCATACCATAATAAATCGTGGTTGCAGGATCTTCCCGAATGGCTGTTTTTACTTCACAGGCATCTGCAGCGGTCAGTGATACGGGTTTGTTTTTTGTAAAAAAAATCGCCGAATAATAGGTGGGATCATAGGTGGCCACGGTGATTTTTTTTACATTTCGGTTGGCCCTGACATGGCAGGGCACAAAAAATCGGTATTCCAGCCTCCCGTCCTGGAGTGTCGCCGTAAAATCAGTCGTATAGTTGACCTTGAACGGTTTGTTCCCTATTGTTATAAAAACAAAATAGTTATGCTCTGCAAGATAGGAAAAGGCGTTTTCTCTGATCGATTTCACTTCATCATGTTCCAGATGCCCGTTATGATTGCGATCATGGTCTTCGGCAATCATGCCAGCAAACATATCGTCGAATTTCCAGCGAATCCGGATGCCTGCAAGTCCCTTGTCGTCAAATACCACATCCAGCCGCTGTACAATAAAAATATGGGGATGGGCACCCGCCGGAACGACCCAGGCGGATAGAATCATAACCAATACTGGAAGTATAAGAATTTTTTGTTGCACCATTCTGACCAGGCCGTTTTTTTTGTGAAATTGCAAGAATAATGTCAATCGGGGTATATCCTATTTGACCGGCATCTGATTGTCAAGACGGTGCATCATGCTTTTGCATCTAATTACTGATTTTACATACCCCTTTAACATGATAAAAACTGCTTACATCATTATATGCAACAAACCCCAGATCAAGGCTGACATACCATGCTGAAATAAACGTACATTTGTCTGAACTCCAGAGCCATTTCTGCTTTGTATCAAAAACAGGCTCGATACAGTAACCCGTACCTCGCGGCGGTTTATATAAAAGAGTGATCAGTTCTTCTATTGTTGGCAACCGCCAGTTGGAACAGCCGCCGTGCTTCTTTTTATTCAGTTTTTCAATATACCTTTTCGCCTGATGCCAGTTCACAGGATATTTTGTACCTGATTTTTGCCAGAGCAATCCGGTAGCGTTATCGTAAATCAGATTGTTTTCATTTTTTTGAAATTTATTTTTTAAATAGGTTTCAGGCATCATCAGCGCCGTAAGTGAAAAGGTTTTTTCTGCATCCTTTTTACCTGTTTTTTGAGGGGTTGATCTGATATCCATCTTAATTGTTTTGGTCTGCACATTATCATAAAATTTTTTGGGAACCGAGCAAATTTTTTCTTTATTTTCCAACCAGACGGCTTGTAACCTTTGAAGGTCCTCTATCATATCATCCGCGCTACAATATCTTCCCAAA
>CAZFXX010000339.1:0-3567 GCA_964522985.1 uncultured Desulfobacteraceae bacterium | reverse complement strand
AGTTGCCCGGCCGCGCCGATAATCATGAAAAAAGGGATAACGCCGACCCAGGGCAAGGACAGGGCAAAGACAAGCTTACAGATGATGCCCACTAGAACATTGGCCGCCAGTCCTCCCAAAGCACCCTCGACAGTTTTCCCAGGGCTGACGGAAGGACACAGTTTCCGCTTGCCGTATTGCCTGCCCGCATAGTAGGCACCGGTATCGCCCATAAAAATAGTGGCAATAAGGGTAAACGTCCAGGCAACACCTTCTGTGGTATTACGGATAAGAACCAGGCAGGCCAGAAACAAAGGGATGTATGCCAACCCCAGCACTTGCCAGGCAATCACCTGGGGAAGCTTGGGATCATTCTTGAACCGCAGGACAGATATCAGACCGCAGATAATTATATCCAAGGCAAGGATCAGAAAAACAACACCGGGTTGTGAATCGGCAGCAGCCCAGATCATGGCAGACCCGCATACAAATGCTGCCAGTACGATGGGATGCCTGACAGTATATTCCTTATCGGTAAAAACAATCCGGAAGTATTCCCACAGTGCAATAAGGCAAACCAGCCCTATTGTCAGTGCAAATATACCAGCGCCCCATTTGAATATCAATAAAAGGAGGAGAGGAAGAGCAACCAGACCTGTAATTAAGCGTTTTAAATGCATAATCAATTGGAAAAACAGGAGGTTAACAGTTATGTAACCCAATATTGCTTCGGCCTATATTAAACGTATCGGATCAAAAAGCGGTTTTGATTGTTTGGGGCAACGCCGGCCCTTCGTGCACCAAACAGGCAATTTTTTCATTATCATTATTATAAGGTATTCCGACTATTTGGCGGGCACAGCCCACCCTAGGATGGCTTCAAACTTCAAAGCCTGCCGAAACGGCGTTCACGGGACTGATATACTTTGAGAATCTGGACAAATTCTTCGCGGCTGAAATCAGGCCACAGGCTGTCTGTAAAAAAAATCTCGGCATACGCGATTTGCCACAGCAAAAAATTACTGATACGCATCTCACCGCTGGTTCTGATCAGCAAATCAGGATCCGGCATATTGGCGCTGTAGAGATGTTCAGCCACCACTTTCTCTGTAATGTCTTCAGCGCTGATCTCCCCGGCAGCAGCCTTTTCAGCGATTTTACGCGCTGCCCGGGTGATTTCACTGCGGCCGCCGTAACTCAATGCCAGGTTAAAGAGCATGCCGCTGTTATGCCGTGTAGCGTCCATGACCTTTAGCAACGCTGTCCGCACGCTTTCAGGCAGACGTTCAATCTGACCAATGGCATTCAAACGGATATTGTTTTCAAGAAGATTTTTTGTTTCGGAGGCAAGAAATTTTTTCAACAAAAGCATTAAAGCGGTGACTTCGCTTTTCGGCCGCTGCCAGTTCTCAGTTGAAAAGGCGTAAAGGGTCAAAACGGGAATCCCAATCTCACGAGCCGTCTCTACAACCTTGCGAACCGTCTGGGCGCCTTTTTCATGGCCCTGAATCCGATTCAGGAGCCGTTTTTTAGCCCAGCGGCCATTCCCATCCATGATAATAGCGACATGTAAAGGCAAATTTGCAACGTCAAGACCTGACGTAAAGCCATAGTTCGTTTTAGAATTCAAGGATTTCTTTTTCTTTTTCTGTATAAATTTTATCGATGGCTTTTATATAATCATCGGTTATGCTCTGGACTGCGTCCTGAGCTTTAAAAGAATCATCCTCAGAGATATCCCCGTCTTTTTTAAACCCTTTCAACAGATCATTAGCATCCCGCCTTATATTTCGAACGGCCACCTTATGGTCCTCACACATTTTACCCACGGTTTTAACGATCTCTTTACGGCGTTCTTCGGTAAGCGGCGGAATGGAAATCCTGATAATTTTTCCATCATTGGAAGGGGTAAGCCCCAGATCCGATTTTAAAATAGCTTTTTCGATCTCTTTGAGAGCAGAGATATCCCAGGGCTGGATCATAATTAAGCGGCTCTCGGGAATTGTAAGTGACGCCATTTGGGCCAGCGGTGTGGGGGTACCGTAATAGTCAGCCCGTATACCATCTAAAAGCAATAATGAAGCGCGTCCCGTACGAATCCGGTTCAATTCATTTTCAAGGGAACTGATCGATTTTTTCATTCGATCATCGGTTTCCTCATATGTTGATTTAATCATGATGTTACACCCCTGATTTAGATATAAATGTTCCGATGTCCCTGCCGGTAATCACTTTTTTAATATTCCCCTTGTTTTTAAGATTAAAAACAATCAGGGGTAAATCATTGTCCATGGCCAGGGAAATGGCCGTCATATCCATTACCTTGAGCTGCTTTTCCAGGACATCCATGTAGCTGGTTTGTTTAATAAACCTGGCATCGACATTGATGGCCGGATCGGAGTCGTATAGCCCGTCGACTTTTGTCGCTTTCAACAGCACCTCGGCATTGATTTCCTGAGCTCTGAGAACCGCCGCCGTATCCGTGGTAAAATAGGGATTGCCGGTACCCGCACCAAAAATAATGACCCGTCCTTTTTCAAGATGACGGACGGCACGGCGAACAATAAAGGGTTCAGCCACTTCATGCATGGATATGGCGGTTTGCATTCGGGTCTGAATTCTTTTTTTCTCAAGAGAATCCTGCAAGGCAAGACCGTTAATGATCGTTGCCAGCATTCCCATGTGGTCGGCGGACGTCCGGTCCATACCTTGGGAAGCACCGGCGACACCCCTGAAAATATTTCCACCACCGATAACCAGTGCGACTTGTATCCCCAAGTCAACGATTGTCTTGACCTCTTCCGCAACATAATCAATCATTTCAGAACTGATTCCAAAGTCCTGATCGCCCATCAGGGCCTCACCGCTCAGCTTCAATAAAATTCTTTTATATCGCGGAAGTGTCAAAGCGATATCACCCTCCTAGCTGGTATCTTATAAACCGTTTAATCGAAATGTTTTCACCGATTTTAGCCACCAGATCATTTAAAACATCTGTAATCGTCAAGCGGGTATCCCTAACATAGTCCTGACTCATCAGACAGCTTTCCTTGAAAAACTTTTTCAGCTTACCTTCGGCAATCTTGTCTATCATTTTTTCGGGTTTTCCCATTTCAAGTGCCTGGGCTCGAAAAATTTCTTTTTCCCGGTTAATAATATCTTCAGGAATATCTTCAGCATTTAACCCCAGAGGGTTTACCGCTGCAATATGCATGGCAATATTTTTAGCAAATTCTTTAAAATCATCATTTTTAGCGACAAAATCGGTCTCACAGTTTACCTCGAGCAATACACCGATTTTCCCACCCATATGAATATAAGACTGAATGACGCCTTCCGATGTGGCCCGGCCGGCTCTTTTGGCTGCGGTGGCCAGACCTTTTGTTCTTAAAAAATCAACTGCTTTATCTAAGTTGCCATCACACGCTGCAAGTGCCTGCTTACAATCCATAATCCCGGCACCCGATTTTTCGCGGAGCTGCTTTACCATTGCTGCACTAATTGCTGTCATCTTTATTCTCCTGTTTCTTCTACTTTCTCTTCTGCTTTCTCTTCTGCTTTTGTATTTTCTTCCAAAACGTTGCTTTC
>CAZFXX010000338.1:0-3583 GCA_964522985.1 uncultured Desulfobacteraceae bacterium | reverse complement strand
GCTTTTAAAGGCTGGACGAGCCGAGCTCAATGAAAAAAAACGTGGTGAGATATACGGGGAGATGCAGCAACTGGTACATGATGACTGCGGTGAGATCATTATGGCCTTTTCCGCAGATCTGCATGCCGCCTCCAAGAAATTGCGCAAACCCGAAAAGGTTGCAGCCAATTGGGAATTTGACGGTTTTAAGATCGGTGAACGCTGGAGTTTTGCCTAATCCGTCGATGTGTAAACGTATTGGTAAGACATGATAGAATTGGAATAACGGGTGCCTACCGCTTTGGCTGGCACCTGTTATTTAATTTTTAATTATGAAACAACTACAAGAATAGATACCCTTCCCAACTTTCTGGTGAATGCGGAAATCCAATTATTCAAAACAGGAGTACCGTCATGAGTCGTGTTCCCTTTTTAGATGTCGTTGACCGAACATTTGAAGGAAAATATATGCCTCAGGAAGACTTTGATATGAAAGTTTTCGTACCTGAGCTGCGAAAAGTTATCGAAAAATACAAAATCAAATACGATTCTCAAAAACTGATCCCTGACGACGACGACCTGGCCGACCGTATTTTTCAGGCTGGGATGGAATTTTATCAGAATGTCGGCACCTATTGTGTCGATACGGAAAGGGTCATCCGATTTACCGAAAAAGAGATCCTGGAGGCGTTGCATACTGCCCCGGACAAGGTGGCTTTTGGTCAGGGGCGTGATTTGCGGTGGCTCAAAAGCCGTACTCCGGAAAGCGGCACACCCCCTTTCTGCTTTTTAGGCGCAGTGGGTATGCCCGTTTCCAGTGATGACATTTTTGTTAATCTCATCCAGGCGTTCAGTGAATGCGATCTGACAGATACCATCACCATGCCGTCACTGACCCATATCAACGGTCGAACCGTTCGCCCGAACAGCCCTTTTGAAGTCATGGCAGCCATACGGTCCGCCCGTCTTTTCAAAGAAGGTACTGCAAGGGCCGGACGGCCGGGAATAGCCGCTATGAATGCCATTGCGTGTGCTTCTTCCGATGTGGCGAAAATTGCCGGAAGTCATTATTTGAGGCCCACAGACGGCTGGATGATCGGTTCCACCGCCGAATTAAAAGTGGAAACCCCGAGATTTAATGAAATTGCCTTTGTCCGGGATATCGGCGGACGGATTCTTGCCGAGACCACGCCGCTTTTTGGTGGTTTCTGCGGCGGTCCGGAAGGGGTTGCCGTTGCCAGTGTCGCCTACCACCTTCACGGACTGCTCGTGCTCCGCGGTGACTGCCAGCTTCACTGCCCCCTTCACCTCAAATTCGTATGCGCCACGGCACCCCCGGTGCTGTGGGCGTTGAGTGCCGGTGCTCAGGCAATTACCCGTAACAGCCACAGCCCCATCATGATCAGTCCGTTCCTTGCAGCCGGCGCCATGGAAGAGATGTGTTTCCTGGAAGCCACGGCAGCGGTGACGGCAATTGTTGTCAGCGGCAGTAATCTTGAAGCACAGGTCACCTACGGCGGTGCCACCCCGGACCTGACAGGACCGCTCACGCCCCGGTTTTCGGCCGAAGTGGCCCATGCAACGGCTGGAATGACCCGGAAAGAAGCCAATGATATTGTTCTGAAACTGGTGGATCAGTTCAAAGCCGATTTAGGTAAAGCGCCGGCAGGCAAACGCTACCAGGAAGCCTATGATATGAAAACGGGTAAACCGCTGCCGGAAACGCTTGAAAAATATGAAAAAATGAAGAAAAAGATCGGCGAGATGGGGATACCGTTTAAAATCTGACACAACAGCGAATATTGTCACCGTTATGGGTCGGTGCCTGAGAACATACCGTGGATAAAAATAAGATTGCAAAATTTCAGGGGGTAAAAATGGGAGACCAGGAGTTGTTCAAAAAAATGTCCCAGGCCATTATTGAACTGGACAAGGATGCGGCCGTAGCGGCCGCTCAAGAAGCTGTTTCTGTGGGGATGTCACCCTTAAAAGCCATAGAAAAGGGCTTGCAGCCGGGAATTCAGACTGTTGGTGAACGATTTGAAGCCTTTGAATGCTTTTTACCGGAACTGATCGGAGCCGCAGAGGCATTCAAGGCCGCCATGGATGTATTAGAGCCTATCATTGCCAAAATGGGCGAGAATCAAGACTCCAACGGTACTGTGATCATGGGCACCGTAAAAGGCGATATTCATAAACTCGGTAAAGACATTGTGGTACTGCTTTTAAAAACCAGGGGCTTTAATGTCATTGACTTGGGGGAAGACATATCCGCCAGTGATTTCATGAGGGCGGCCCAGAAGTATAATGCAGATATCATAGGCCTTTCCGCACTTCTCAACACCACCATGCCGGCTCAGCAGGAAGTTGTCAGTCTGTTAAAGGAGCAGGGTATCCGTGGAAACTACATCATTATGGTCGGTGGCGCTCCGGTAAGCCAGAACTGGGCCGATGAGATCGGGGCTGACGGCTATTCACGGACTGCAGAGGAAGCGGTTAATCTGGCCCTTGATTTAATGAAAAAGAAAGCGGCTTGATCCACCTGGAAAAAAGGAGATTTTGATATGATTGGATGGCGGGCACGATTGGGAATTCTGGTTCCTTCGGCCAATATCGTAATGGAACCCGACATGTATCGCATGGTTCCCGAGGGGGTAACGGCCCACTTTGCGCGGGTCTGGATTACCGAAGATACCCCCGAGGAACTTGAAAAAATGATTGATTACGTTCCCCGGGCCAGTATTGAACTGTCGCATGCCCTTGTGGATGTATACGGGTTTGGATGTACTTCCGGCAGCCTTGTCAAAGGGCTTGGCTACGACCAGAAAATCATCGATAGAATCGAAAAAGAGACCGGAAAGCCCGCCACCACCACTGCCACCGCATGTATCCAGGCATTTAAAGAGTACGGGATTAAAAAGATCAGTCTCGCCACACCCTATGAAGACTGGATCAACGAAAAAGAAAAGATATTCTTCGAAGGCAATGGCATTGAAGTCCTGGCTATGGACGGTCTGCAGCAACCTGAAGCCGAAGCCATCGCGTCAGTGGATCCGGGACGCATCTACCGGATGGCCAAGGCGGTGGACCGCCCGCAATCCGACGCCATTTTTCTCAGCTGTACAGACTTTCGAGCGATAGATGCCATCCAGGCGCTGGAGCGGGACCTCGGGAAACCGGTGTTCACCAGCAACCAGGTCACCTTGTGGGGCATGCTCAGGCTTGCCGGAGTGAAAGCCCCCATCAGCGGCTACGGCCGCTTGCTTGAAAATTTGTAACCATACGTGGAACAAGCCTGAGGATAAAAACAAGGATCAATACTTTCGGGAGACATACATGAACTATCAATCAAGAGACCATGGAATCGATCTGATCAAGGCGCGGAAAGGAAGAGCCTGTTACGGCATGGGCCTTGGCGTGATGCTGCTTGACGAAGCGTTTCCGGGCTTTCCCGGGGACGTGAGAAATGCCAGCGCCTTTCCCTTTCCCATCCAGTTCGAAGTAACCGAGAATGTGGATATGCCGCTTCTCATTTACGCTGAAGACAAAAGCCCCTGTATAGAACCGATCAAACGAGCGGCGGAGAAACTCGAAAAAATGGGAT
>CAZFXX010000337.1:0-3593 GCA_964522985.1 uncultured Desulfobacteraceae bacterium | reverse complement strand
GGGGACGGTCATGATGACCCGGATCGCCGACGGGGGAGATGTCTTTGTTCATGCCGCCGATCTTCAGCTTCTCGACGACGACGCCGTATCGCAGATTATCGAGTGGCGGCCGGACACGGTACTCGTTTCGGGTCCGCCCCTGTACCTGCCGCATATAACCGATGATCAGGAATGCGAAGCACGGCGAAACGCACTGCGCCTTGCACGAAACGTGGCCACCCTCATTATCGACCACCATCTATTGCGCTCTGCGGCAGGATGCCGCTGGCTCGACGATCTGCCGGCGGCATCAGGACACCGGATCATATGCGCCGCCGATTATATGGGCCGGCAAAGACATTTTCTCGAAGCATGGCGGGACCGGCTCTACCGCGAAAGGCCGGTACCGGCGGGTTGGCACAAGGCCTATGCGAACGGGGAGATCGATATCGACACGTATCGACCTTTGGAATGACGGCAACCCTGCTATCTCAACTGATTGGAAAAACTGCTTGCTGCTGAAGGCGCAACAAACCAGTTGCTCTATGTTTTAAAAAATTGAACTTGTGACAAAAAGTTGTGACAGTTTTACAACAAACTTTCAGACACTGGGACCATCAGATCTGAGTTTACTATGGAAACCTATGGAGAACTCCGTTCTTACTTGACGAAAAACAAGAACTCTGAAATGAAGAACAAATCAAGGCCATATGGTTTAGATGTAAAGCTTGGTCAATCCCGGAACATATGGTCCTAGAATATTATAGACCCTGTTTTCGGTTAAACTAAATACGCAATATCATTACATGAGAAAGTCAGCACCAAAATAAAATTGAAAAGTAAGAATAGATAGAATTCTTTTTTTTGTGCCCAAAAATACAGATCTCAGAACCGAGGTACTAACAACAAGGAGGTATCTAACTTTACAAACATGACTGAAAACGGTTCAGTATTTTATAACAACAAAATTGCCAGGATTAAAATGAACAATTAAAAGGAAACTAAACCATGCCAGAAAATGCATACAATCCATTTACCGTGGCCCAAGCTCAATTTGATAAGATTGCGGATTACCTGGAGTTGGATCAGGGGACCCGAAAACTATTAAGAACACCTTTACGGGAGTATCATTTCAGCATTCCTGTCCATATGGACGATGGCAGTGTCGACGTCTTTCAAGGGTTCAGGATACAGCATAACGATTCAAGGGGGCCCTGCAAGGGCGGCATCCGGTTCCACCCCCTGGAAACGGCCGACAGTATAAGGGCCCTTTCCATGTGGATGACCTGGAAATGTGCCGTTGTCGATATCCCCCTCGGCGGCAGCAAAGGCGGTGTCATTTGTGATCCCCACAACTTGAGCCTGAGAGAGCAGGAGGCGATCTGCCGGGGGTGGGTTCGCCAGATTGCAAAAGAGGTCGGGCCCCTGCGTGACGTGCCGGCACCCGATGTCATGACCAATGGACAGCACATGCTATGGATGATGGATGAGTTTGAAACGATTCACGGGGATAAATACCCGGGGTTCATTACAGGCAAACCTGTCGGGCAGGGCGGTTCACTGGGCAGGGCGGAATCAACCGGATTCGGCGTGATCTTCACGCTGAGAGAGGCGCTCAAGGAATTATCGGTGAAACCCCAGGACACATTGGCCAGCGTTCAGGGATTCGGAAAAGTTTCCCAATATGCCATACGTCTGTTCAACCAGCTCGGGGGAACCGTGGTCTGCGTATCCAGCTGGAATCAAAGAGAGGGAAAATCCTATTCTTTCAAAAAAAATGACGGTGTGGATCTGGATCAATTACTTGAATTCACGGATCATTTTGGAGAAATTGACAAGGAGAAAGCCCAAAGCGCCGGGTATGAAGTATTGCCCGGTGAAAAATGGCTCGAGCAGGAAGTGGATGTACTCATCCCCGCCGCCCTTGAAAATCAGATCCGCGAAGACAACGTTGTCTCGATAAGCCGTCGTGTCAAAGTGATTACCGAGGGTGCCAACGGCCCCACCACACCCGAGGCCGACAAGGTGATTGACGAGCGGGGTATTTTCGTAGTCCCCGATTTTCTGGCCAATGCCGGCGGTGTGACCTGTAGCTATTTTGAACAAGTCCAGAACAACATGAACTATTATTGGGAAAAAAATGAAGTGCTGGGTAAGCTTGATCAAAAAATGACATCGGCATTTATTGCGGTAAATGAGCTGTCCCGGAAAAGAAAGATTAAAATGCGGGATGCAGCTTATGCCATTGCCATCCATCGCGTCGTAGAGGCCTGCAAGGGACGCGGATGGATTTAGGACTGTTAGGGACCGGGGCAGTAGAATGCATCGACCCTTAAAATGTAAAGTTATTGTTGAGCGAACCCTGAGAGCCGGGTTGAATTATCTCCGGCTCTTTTGATCATAAAGTATTTGAAGTGATGTCAAATGACCCCTTGTTTTTTTGTCTCTGATCTGCATGGACATAAAGATCGATACCTGAAATTGTTTCAGGCAATCAAGACCGAAAAGCCAAGGGCGGTTTTTCTGGGCGGCGATCTTTTGCCCAATCCCATGCTTTCAATGACCTCTCCGGACAAATCCCTCGACGATTTCATCAATGGGTTTCTGGTTGCCGAACTCAATGCACTTCAAACACTTTTGGGGCCGCGCTATCCGCGGGTGTTCACGATACTGGGAAACGACGATGGACGGTATGAGGAAGCGAGTATGCTGGATGCCGCCACCAGAGGTGTCTGGGAATACATTCACGGCCGCAGTGTAAACTTTGGCCGGTTTAAGATTTATGGCTATTCTTTCATCCCGCCGACACCATTTTTATCAAAGGACTGGGAGCGCTACGATGTTTCCCGTTATGTTGATCCCGGCTGCATCTCTCCGGAAAATGGCTGGCGATCGATTCCGGCATCTGAAAAAGAGATGAAATACAGCACTATACAAAAAGATCTTGAATTGTTAACAGGCAGCGATACGCTTGAAAACGCCGTCTTTTTGTTTCATGCACCACCTTATAATACAAAACTCGATCGTGCAGCCCTGGATGGTCGGATGGTTGATTATGTCCCTCTGGATGTCCATGTAGGCAGTATCGCGATCCAACGATTCATTGAAGACCGGCAACCCCTTTTAACACTTCATGGCCATGTTCATGAATCAACGCGTCTTACGGGTGCCTGGCGGGAAAAAATCCATCGGTCACATCTATTTTCAGCAGCCCATGACGGTCCGGAACTGGCCCTTGTCCGAATGGACCTTGATCATCTGTCCGGAGCGACCCGGGAACTGATATAGCAGGCAAAGGGTAGAATGGCATTCAGGCAGAATTCCTTCTGCCTGAACGCCATTCTGTCTAAACCGGAGGTAGACGGTCACCCTGCATTTTTATCCATCAAAAGGAGTCGCCGCGCCGCATCACTGATCGCATTGATTTTGCTGGCCCAGCTTGTTTTATTTTTAATGTCGCTATGGGTAATAAAATGGACATCCAGCAGGCCGTCGAGTTTGTTACCGGTGCGTTGCCGTACGATTTCGATCAGACACCTGTCCCAGCCCTCCAGCCAGACCTTCAACTCCTTATGCTGATTTGAGGTCCCGTCAAAATGCACCAGCAGGTCGAT
>CAZFXX010000336.1:0-3611 GCA_964522985.1 uncultured Desulfobacteraceae bacterium | reverse complement strand
CATGCTTAATCAACTGTTTTTATTCATCTTATAGTATTTCTTTTTAACACCCTTTTTAAGCGAACCTTATGATGCGATGCATTATTTTGAACAGGCACTGCTCATGCAACCGGAAGACACAAATCTGAAAGTCGCTTTTGCCGAAGCCACGATAAAGCGGGAGACAAATGACAGGATCAAAGTCAGGGGGCGAAAAAAACGCATAGCCGTTTATGAGGTGATCGGCATCAAAGATGTCCTTCTGGATCGTGAAAAATTTCCGGCATCATTTCTGGGCAGGTATCCCCATGTGGAAGAACTCGTTGAAATGCCCGTGGATATCATCATGTCCGTGGAGACATTGGATGGATGTATCGGTCATTCCAAGGTCGTTGCACTGTTATCCTATGCCGTTGCAACTGAATTGGGGATATCCGAAAAGGAAAAAAAGGAAATTTTAAACAGCGGTTTTGTAGCGGATGTTGGGAAAAAGAACATCCCTCCTCATCTTCTCAACCGCATGGGCAGCCTTAGCTCAGAAGAGATAAAAATAGTTCAGAGACACTCCACCGAAGGTGTCCGAATCCTTGAAGACATGGGCTATACTTCCGGGTTGATGCTGAAAATCATACGCCACAGCCATGAGAACTGTAACGGTTCGGGATATCCGGATGGACTACGGAAAAATGATATACCACTGGGATCAAGGATTATTGCAGTGGCAGACACATATGATGCATTGACATCATGGCGCCCTTACCGCGAAAAATGGGATCGACATGCGGCTCTGGAGGAATTGGTGAAATGTGTCGACAAAGGCCTGTTTGATTCCAAAGTTGTAAACGCCCTCGTAAAGGTAATGGATTAACTAAGTTGAACGATTTTAGCAAAAAGGTGTGCCGGTTAAGTTAAAAATCGCCTAATTGGGTTAAATTAATTCGCTCTAATACGGAGGCCAAAATGCAGCCCAATAAACGATGCAATGATTAGCTTTGCGCATCTTATCCCGCAAAGCGATAAATAATCGCACCCCAGGTCACGCCGGCCCCCAGGCCCAGGAAAAGAAGGGTGCTCCCTTTTCCGATCAGCTTCATTTCGATTGCTTCGTCCATGGCCAGCGGAATGGTGGCCGCGGTTGTGTTGCCGTACCGCTGGATATTATGGAAAACCTTGCCTTCGGGTATGTTCATTGTCTTCTGGTAAAACTGGTTGATCCGCATATTGGCCTGGTGCGGAATAAAAAGATCGATATCATCCAGGGTCATGCCTGCTTTTTCAAGCACCTCGAGGGTTACTTCAGGAAGTTTTCTAAGTGCCATTTTAAAGATAAGTTTGCCGTCCATTATAGGAAAATGGCGGTTTTCTTCCAACATTTTTTCGCTGATCCGAGGGTTTAGTATAGATGCCGGCGCTTCCGTCCAGAGGCTTTTGGCAAATTCGCCCTGGGCATGCAAAGATGATGCAAGCACGCCCACCCTCTCATCGGACTCAATACCCTCTACACATACTGCGGCGGCGCCGTCACCAAATATAACGGCCAGGTCCCGGCCCCTGGTGGAAATGTCAATGCCGGTGCTGTGCACTTCCGCACCTACCAGCAGAATTTTATTGTAAAGACCACTTCGGATAAAGGCATCGGCCGTACTCAGGCCATATAAAAAACCGGTGCACTGCTGCCGGATATCCAGGGACGGCGTTGATTGCAGCCCAAGTTTATGCTGCAGCAGACAGCCCGAACCCGGGAAAAAAACATCCGGGCTTAAGGTAGCAAAAATAATCAGATCAATATCCCCGGCAGTCCAGCCGGCCCGCTTCATGGCGATGCGTGAGGCTTCAAGGCCCAGGTCGGAAGTGCCCGTGCCGCCCTTTTCCTCAACCCAGTGTCTTTGTTTAATTCCTGTACGTTTTTCTATCCATTCACTGGACGTATCCATCCATTGGGTAAGGTCATCATTGGTTACAATTCGGGGTGGAAGATAACGGCCGGTTCCGGTAATCATGGTTTTTTTCATATTATTATCCTTTCGTTGTGGCAGTCTGCACAGCGGTCAATGGTCTGCACTCGCATGAGATGCTTGAATCAGTCACCATAATTTCAATAACCTCCATAACACAATTTACCTGTATTTTTCAAACAGGTGCTGCCGCCTTGTATAATAACAGGTTTCCGTTTATCGTATATTTTTCTACAGCCGCTGGAATCATGACCGATATTCCCTTTTTAAGTTCAATGGCATGATTTTCCATATCGAGTATACATCCTTCTCCTTTTGTACACAGGATGATCTCAAGACTCCTGTCTGTAGGGCCCTGGTAGGTGTTCGCACCAGAAAGACAGATTTTGGACAGTACAAACTCGTTTACCGGGCAAAGATACATACTTTCCAATGGATTTTTGGCCAATGGCTCAAGGATTTCAGGTTTTTTTTCCGAAAAAGAGAGTATCCTGATAAGTTCGGGCACATCCAGATATTTTGGTGTCAATCCGCCTCTTAGCACATTGTCCGAGTTGGCCATAATCTCCATGCCCATGCCTTCGAGATAGGCGTGCAGCTCACCGGCCCTAATAAACATGGCCTGCCCGGGTTCAAGACAGATCAAATTTAAAATAACAGGTGCAAAAATACCGGTATCTTCAGGATATTCTTTGAAAAGCCTGACCATCCATCCAAAGACCGGGTCGTCTTCTGAAAACTTAACCGCATTTTGAATCGATTTGCTTAGAACGATTTTTTTTCGGTCCGCCTCTAGGTTCAATAACTTTTTTAAAAAATGTTGAAGCCCTTTGGAATTGGGCATATTTTCAAGTGCGTCTATTTCCTTTGATAATTCAGATCCGCACACTTTTTTCATTCGAAAAACAATGTCCTGTATCCTGCGAAATCCGTTTAACCCCCAAAACCGGGTCAAGGCGCAGATACATTCGGGTTTGTGATTTACGTCCCTGTAGTTCCGGTTAAAAGCATTTATGGGGATTTTTTTTAAATTTTCCCTTGCAAATCCACTGCGGGCCTGTTCCAGATCAGGATGTGCCTGAATCGAAAGGGGCCTGGCCACTGCCAGTACCTTTAAAAGGTATGGCAGCCGGCTGTTAAATTTTTGAGAAACAAGGGTTCCAAGCATTTCAACCGGATTTTCCCTGATCAGGTCCGGCATTGATATCCACCTGTCGCCATATTTGACAAGGGAAGGCGCTTTTGGATGGGCCCCCATCCAGAGCTCTGCCTGGGGTTTTTTCGATGGCAGGGTCCAGCCCATAAGGTCGGCAATCGCCGTATGCGAGCCCCAGGCATATTCCTGAACACTGTTTTTTAATATACCTATCGTGATCATATTGGCCTCCAGGCGTCAGCCTCTATTATGGCTGTTTTGCATTGTTTTACATCATTATGAGCTTCCCTTTACCTGTGGATTGTGCCGGCCTGGACGGTTTCCATTAAAGGGCGGGATAAAATAAAAAAAAATAAAACATAGCTGGTCGTATCCACCCATCAGTCTCAACCTGATATTCTGGCCGCCTTCAGACTTTTTTTTCATTTTAAATGGGTGTCCAAGCTGAGATTTTCAAAGTTCCTCTGATTGGCTGGAACATGGTTTTAAATCGTTATATTCGGCTGAAACGGGGCGTCGGG
>CAZFXX010000335.1:0-3613 GCA_964522985.1 uncultured Desulfobacteraceae bacterium | reverse complement strand
ATGAGCAATTTCTGGCCAAACTCGATAACCTGGTGGCATGTCTGGTGTCGGCCGCATCCGACAGCGAGGTTCCGGTGGTCGATATTAACCGTGCTTTTCGGATGGCAAACGGGGCGGTCGAAGACAGCCTGTTTTTAGACGACGGTTTGCACCCCAACCGGACGGGACAGGCGAAAATAGCCGCAACGCTGGTTTCGCAAATGCGGAGCGTTTTTCATTTTTAAGGCAGTGTCAAAATTGATGGATTCGTAAAAAATTTCGACATTTCATTTTAACCGCAATATATGGGTTTTACAATTTATTGGGTTTATCCAGAGTAGGCGTATTTGAAATGAACGTTACACATGCAGGACTGGTTCTGGAAGGCGGCGGGCTGCGCGGGGTCTATACCTCCGGGGTGCTCCGGTTTTTTATGGATCGGCAGCTGTATTTTTCCTATGTCATCGGGGCGTCCATGGGGGCCTGCAATGCCGCCAACTACGTTTCCCGGCAGCCGGAGAGAAACCGGATTGTCAATATCCGGTATGTTACCGATCACCGGTATCTAAGCTATTTTCGGCTGTTTACCCGTGGTGAGCTGTTCGGTATGGATTTTATTTTCGATACCATCCCCAATTTGCTGGTTCCCTTTGATTTCAAGGGCTTTATGGAAAGTACCCAAAAATGTGTGACCGTGGTGACCGACTGTGAGACCGGCAACCCCCGGTATTATGAAAAACGGGAACTGGGGCAGGACTACCTGACGGTTCTCAAGGCCTCGGTCAGTCTGCCGTTTGCGGCGAAACCAGTTTGCTACAGGGGGCACATGCTGATGGACGGCGGTATTTCCGATTCGATCCCGATTCGAAAAAGCCTGGCCGATCACAACACCCGGAACGTACTTGTCCTGACCCGGCCCAGGGGATACCGTAAAAAGAGCAAGGGGATCATGCGATTGGCAAAGATCCGATACCCCCGGTATGCGGGGCTGTGTGAAGCCCTCAAAAACAGGCATGTGCGATATAACCAGACCCTGGATCTCATCGAGGATCTGAAAAAAAAGGGGGAATTATTTGTCATCCGGCCCAACCGGGCACTGGCTGTCGGACGAGCCGAACGCAACCGGGAGAATCTATACAGGGCCTATGATCAAGGTTATGAAGATGCCGCGGATCAGTATCCGGCGCTTGGCGCCTACCTGGGGGCCCGACGGCAGGCGGGGCAGCGCTGAAAGCCGGGATCCTTCTGGCCGGTCAAGAAAAAACAGGGTTGAAATTGCGCGGTTCTATCCCCCCCATAATTCCGAGGAGAGACAATATAAATTATCGTTATTTCAAATAAAAATTAAAGGACGACGCTCAGTTACCGCTCAGTCGTGACCTGTTTCCAATTGAGGGGCTCAAAATTAACGAGTTTTCTAAAATCGTTTCAGGTCGCATCGAAACAGTAGATGACGGTGTGTAGATAATGTCCGTCCAGAAATGCGGCTGAATGAATGAAAGGATGCCTGCAAGTGCTAACCCAGGTTGATCAGAAGAACGGCAAAAACCGCCAGGGATAAAAAAGCGTAGTTTGCCGGGCTCAGCTTTTCGTGCCAGATCAGGAGACTGGCCAGGGTCGTGAATGCGATCACCCCTAGCCCCAAAGTGGGAAAAGCCACCGCACCTGACAGATGGGTCAAGGTCTGGATCCAGAAATAAGTGGCCAGTACATTCGTTGTCCCCAAGACAAAGCCCCAGAAAATGCAACTTTTGTCGGGTATCGTGCCTTTGAAGAGTTGGGGAAAGGTGAGAATCAGTGCAGTGCCGAAGATGGTGAGCATAAAACCGTCTGGATCAGCCAAAGGCTCCAGTTCGGCTTGGACCTTGAAAGCAAAGTTGGTCATCCCATAGACCGCAAAGAGCAATAGCCCCCAAATAATGCCCTCCCAAGCTTCCTTGCCGGCCCGGCCGAAACGCAAAGGTTTTTTGCTGGCCAGAGGTAGACAGGAAAAGGTTATAAAGAGACCCAGAATCTGATAAAAGCTGGCCTGTTCGGAAAAGAGAATCAGGGAACCCAGTGTTGGAAGTGCCGCGGATAAATGCATCAAAGTGGTGGAAAGCGCCAGACCCGTAGTTGCGATGGCCCGGTTGAAAAGCCAAAGCGAAAACACGTACATGCATCCCACGAAAACGCCAAGGGAACAGATAAAAAGCGAACATAGCCCGGGAGTTCGCCAATCACCCCAGGCCAAAAGACTAAAGCTACACACCAAATAACTGATGGCCAGAAATTGCCCCAGCTTGAGCCCCTTGATATTGGCGACCTTCATGATCATGGCCACCCCGCTGGAGAAGATGCCGGACAGGGCCAAATATGCGAGTCCACTCATTACACACCTACCCGTCCGAGTTGGGTTTTTTGATTCATTTGACACATTTTATCTTATTTGCTTTTTCTTGGAAAGCAAAAAATAACGCTGAGGGCTTGCGCATAAATCCTATTGCGAATTCCAAAAACAGGATGAATATAAACCCTTGATGTTTTCAGGGGAGAAATCGGTACTCTAAGGCTTTCTACCGGTGCCTGATATGGGAGAAATGGCATCGTCGCTTAAAGTGTAAAATTTTTTCTTTACTTTCCTTGTAAATATGAATATAGAGTTCAGATATGCAAGGAATAATTCAAAGAAATCTCTTCGATACGATCAAAATGCGGTTGCAAAACAACCCTGCCGTGGCCATCCTGGGGCCTCGTCAGTGCGGCAAGACAACATTGGCCGGTCAAATTGTCCAAGAATTAGCCCCATCTGTTTATCTGGATCTTGAAAATCCCCCTGATCTGGCAAAACTCGACGATCCCCTTGCCTTTTTCAGCATGCACAGTGATGATTTGATATGTCTCGACGAAATTCAGCGTACACCTGAACTTTTTGCAACGCTTCGCAGTGTCATAGATACCCGTGGGAGAAACGGCCAGTTCTTAATTCTGGGTTCTGCCGGGCGCGATTTAATTCGGCAAAGTTCGGAATCCCTTGCCGGACGAATTTCCTATCTTGACCTGACGCCCTTTCTTCTTTCAGAAGTTGAAGCCGCAAATAAAGACGACACCAGACGACTCTGGCTCAGGGGTGGATTTCCCAGAAGTTATCTTGCGGGGGATATCGATGCCAGTTTTCAATGGCGGCAGGACTTTATTCGTACCTTTCTTGAGCGGGATATCGGGATGTTGGGATTTCATATGTCGCCGGCTCGACTGGGTCGTTTCTGGAAAATGTGCGCCCACATTCACGGTGCCCTGCTAAACGCATCAAAACTTGCTGATTCCCTGGGGGTAAGCTCTCATACCATTCGCTCGTACATGGATCTTCTGGAGCATACATTCATGGTACGGGTACTCTTGCCGGATGTTCCGAATTTAAAAAAGCGTTTGGTTAAATCGCCCAAAATCTATATCCGTGATAGCGGCATTCTACACGCGCTCCTTGATATCCGCACACATGACGATCTGCTTGCCCACCCGGTCAAAGGGGTCTCTTTTGAAGGATTCGCGATGGAAAATATTATCGCATCCGCAAAAAATTACGCGGCATCTTTTTACCGGACAAGTGCGGGGGCAGAGATTGATCTCATTTTGAGGAAAGGACGGCGGACAC
>CAZFXX010000334.1:0-3617 GCA_964522985.1 uncultured Desulfobacteraceae bacterium | reverse complement strand
CTAGGGACCCAACTCTTGTTTCTGTTGCTATTTAGTTTTCAAAGATCAAAGTTTCTTGCTTGTTGGTAAAAATGATTCTATACCCTCTATTCGTCTCGCCCGTCAAGCCTTTTTTTAAACTTTATTCGCTTTTTTTCAAAAGCGGTTATCCAAGCTGGACGTTTCAAGCGTCGGTGTCAGACAAACGAGCGACTATTTACCCCACGGTTTCGTAAAAGTCAAACATAAAGGCTATTTTTTTATCATAATTTTATGAAACCGTTTTTTACCCGAACGAAGCAGTATTTCCGTGTTCAGGACGTCATCTTCCGTTACCCTGTAATCTACCATAGATATCCGCTGGTTATTGATATACGCGCCGCCCTGTTGTATCAATCTACGCGCGGCTCCACTTGAAGTCGTCAGGCCGGCCATCTGGAAAAGCTTAAATGCAGGGATGCCGGCTTTGAGTTTATCCAAATCCATAAAGGAATGCGGCACGGCAACATCACTGGTGTCAGAGGTCTCCCGTGGAACCGTACTGGAGGGCAGAATATCCACGGGTATAACTTTGCTGCCGAACATACTTGAGGCCGCTTCATAGGCGTTAACGGCTTTAGAACGACCATGAACGATCTGGGTTGTTTCAAAGGCCAGAATCGCTTTGGCGCAGTTCAGGTCTTTATCCGAAAGAGCCGAAATATTTCTGATTTCCTCAATGGGTAAAAACGTGTAAAGCGCCAGAAAACGTTCAACGTCCTTATCGTCACAATTAATCCAGTATTGGAAATAATCATAAGGAGAGGTCCGGTTCTCATCCAGCCACACAGCCCCTTTTGCGGTTTTTCCCATTTTTGTACCACTCGATGTGGTAATCAGCGGGAAAGTTATACCAAAGGCGGTTTTCCGGCGTACCTTTCGAATCAACTCGACACCATTGACGATGTTACCCCATTGATCACTACCGCCCATCTGCAACCGACAATCACGCGTATTAAAAAGATGCAAAAAATCATAGGATTGAAGCAGCATATAATTAAATTCAATAAAATTCAGTCCCTCTTCCGATTCAAGCCGCACCTTGTAGCTTTCCGCCTTTATCATTCGATTGACTGAAAAATGCCGGCCTATATCCCTTAAAAATGGAATATATTCAAGCTTTTTCAGCCAGTCGGCATTGTTTATCAACAGTGCCCTATCATCAGCAAAATCAATAAACAAAGACAACTGTTTTTTCAGGGCAAGGGCATTTTCTTCAACCTGTTCCGGGGTGAGGATCTTTCGCATTTCGGTCTTTCCACTTGGATCACCGACAAGACCGGTGCCGCCCCCCACCAGGGCAATGGGCCGGTGCCCATTCCGCTGCATATGAGCCAGAGACATTATCGGCACAAGACTCCCGATATGCAAACTGGATGCAGTCGGATCAAAACCGATATAACAACTCTTGGCGCCTCCACGTAAATAATCACGCAAATCGTTCTCATGAGTTGTATTTTCTACAAAGCCCCGTTCTGTGAGAATATCGAGTATATTTTTCATTCAATTAAACCTTTATTTTCAACCCAGGGATCACAACCGGAACAAACTAAATTGAGAATTGGAACAAATCATTTATTGGCATATTCAACAGCCCGGGTTTCACGAATAACCGTTATCTTAATCTGGCCTGGAAAAGTCAACGCTTCCTCTATCTTCTTAGCCACATCCCTGCTCATCAGAATTGCATTTTCATCTGAGACAATGTTGCTTTCAACAAGAATCCGCACCTCTCTACCGGCCTGAATGGCATAAGAATTGGCGACACCACTAAAGGAGTTGGCAATTTCCTCGAGATCTTCGAGTCTTTTGACATAATTTTCGAGAATCTCCTTACGTGCGCCCGGCCGGGCTCCGGACAGGCTGTCAGCGGCCTGAACCAGTAAATCATAGATACTTGCCGGGGCAACATCTTCATGATGGCTCGCGATTGCATGCACAATTCTTGGCGATTCCCCGAATTTCTTGGCCAATCTTGAACCGATAAGGGCGTGGGGGCCTTCAACCTCATGGTCAACCGCCTTTCCGATATCATGCAGCAAACCCATCCGTTTGGCCCGCTTCTGGTTGAGTCCCAATTCAGCAGCCATAATTCCACATAAGAAGCCTACTTCAACGGAATGCTGCAATACATTCTGTGCATAGCTGGTCCGAAACTTCAGCCGGCCCAAATATCCGATCAATTTTTTATTTACGCCATGCACCCCTAAATCAAACGCGGCCTGCTCTCCCGCCTCCATTATCGTCTTGTCAACCTCTTTTTCCACTTTTTTCACAATATCTTCTATACGTGCGGGATGTATGCGACCGTCCGAGATAAGCCTCTCAAGGGAAATACGTGCGACCTCTCGTCTAACGGGATTATACCCCGAGAGAATCACCGCCTCCGGGGTATCATCAATGATCAAATCAATTCCGGTAGCGGCTTCAAGTGCGCGAATATTGCGGCCTTCCCGTCCAATTATACGGCCTTTCATCTCATCACCGGGGAGTTGGACGACCGAAACTGTTCGTTCGGCAACATAGTCCCCGGCATATCGCTGGATAGCCGTTGCTATAATTTTTTTTGCTCTTTTCTCGGCTTCCTCCCGGGCCTCATTTTCGATCTTTTTAATCAAACGAGCACCTTCATGTCTCGCCTCGTTCTCCATGGCCCTGATCAGAAGTTCCTTGGCTTGATCAGCGGTCAGGCTTGATATTTTTTCCAACTGCCGCTTCTGTTCATCGATAAGTGTTTGATACTTTGTTTCCTCCTTTTCAATGGCCTCTTCCCTTTGATGCAGTTGTTTATCGCGTCGGATATTATCTCTTTCCCTGCGTTCATTACTTTCCAGTTTGCGATCAAGGCTCTCTTCTTTCTGAGTTAAACGGTGTTCCTTTTCCCTTAATTCCTCCCGGGTCTCCTTGCTCTCAGCCTCAAATTCATTTTTTAGCGTAAACAACCGGTCCTTTGCTTCCAACTGGGCTTCCCTGGTCAAATTTGCCGCTTTTCGCTTGGCATCTTCTGTGATGTTCAAAGCTTCATTGTTTGCAAGTGCTACCTTCCGGGTCAGGCTTTTCCCCCTGATCAAAAAAGCGATAGCAACCCCCAGACCAAAACCTATCGGACCTAAAAGCATATAATATTCATAATTCATGATACATCTCCTAATATATATTCAGTGTCCATTGAAAAATGGATACTATTTAGCACCTGCACTCGGTTGTTGTCTTCCACACAAATAAACGCAGAACCACCATGTATACTTTTTCAGGTGCATTTTTTGCATTATTTTTAACCTTGAGAGTAACATTGAGCAATGGTTTGACGTGACAGCATCAAAATTATGATGCGACATCCAGGCATGAAACAGAGAAATTAAAGAATGGTTGTTCAGAAGAGGGGGCAACGCTTTTAGTTTTATATAAAAATTGCAAAAACAGAAAACAAAAAAATACAATTAGCATTATATGATTTTTTAAAATTCATATGTTCACCGCGGCCGTTTTTTATGAAAGCCCCTGCATAATGTCGTGTTGTCAGGTCTTTGAACCAAATTACAATGGTGGGCGCCTTTTAGTTTCTTCAGGCTTTTCTGTACGAGCAGAACTTGCACACC
>CAZFXX010000333.1:0-3681 GCA_964522985.1 uncultured Desulfobacteraceae bacterium | reverse complement strand
GGAAGAGGCCCTTTCCCAGGTGGCCCATGTCGCCTGCCTGCCCGGGATTGTAAACGCTTCAATGGCCATGCCGGACATGCATTGGGGTTATGGATTTCCCATCGGCGGGGTGGCGGCATTTGACTGGCAGTCGGGTATTATATCACCCGGAGGTGTGGGATATGATATCAACTGTGGTGTTCGGCTGGCATCCACTGCACTGACCAGGACGGATGTAGGCCCGAAACTGGAGGCCCTTGCCGATGCACTGTATCGGAATATTCCTTCGGGAGTGGGGTCCACCGGTTCCATCAAGCTGACCGTCAAAGAGGAAAAAGAAGTACTGCAGCAGGGCAGCCGCTGGGTCGTGAACCGGGGGATGGGTACGGATTCGGATATCCGGCACACGGAAGATGAAGGCTGCATGAGGCAGGCTGATCCGGATATGGTCAGCGATCGGGCACTGGAACGGGGCCGCCGGCAACTGGGCACACTGGGCTCGGGAAACCATTTTCTGGAAGTCGGTAGGGTGTCAAAAATATATGATGCAACCGTTGCCGAAAAATTGGGTCTATTTGAAGGTCAGGTGACCCTGATGCTGCATTCGGGGTCCCGGGGTTTTGGTTATCAGGTGTGTGATGATTCGTTGGCCTTTATGGCCCGGCATGTCGGGCGCTTGGGGCTTAAACTGCCCGATCGACAGTTGGCGTACGCCTGGATTCAATCCCAAGAGGGCCAAAGGTATTACGGGGCCATGGCCTGTGCCGCCAACTATGCTTGGGCCAACCGTCAGGTTTTGATGTACAGGGCATTTGAAGTCTTTTTACGTGTATTTGGGATCAGCCCCGCGGTTCTGCAGTTGAACCTGGTGTATGATGTTTGCCATAATATTGCCAAAAAAGAAGAACATATGATAGATAATCAAAAACAAAAAGTCTGTGTTCACCGCAAAGGTGCCACCCGTTCATTTGCTCCCGGGCATCCGGCAATTTGTGAAGATTATCGAAGTGTGGGACAACCGGTCATTATTCCCGGTGATATGGGGACGGCATCTTATGTGCTGACCGGGACTTTGAAAGCCATGGACGAGACATTCGGTTCAACCTGCCATGGCGCCGGCCGGGTGTTGAGCCGGAAAGCCGCCAAACGGCAAAGCCGCGGCCGATCGATCCATCGGGAAATGCAAGCTAAAGGAATTTTTGTCCGCTGGAGCGGGAGATCCATCCTGGCCGAAGAGATGCCTGATGCCTATAAAGATATCTCCCAGGTGGTGGCGGCGGTGCATGGCGCCGGAATATCTAAAAAAGTGGCAAAACTCAAACCCATGGTGGTAATTAAAGGATAATTCATTGACTTTTCTTCAAGCTTTGTTTCTGGGAATCATTCAAGGGCTTACGGAATTTCTGCCAGTGAGCTCTTCAGGCCACCTGGTGCTGTTGCAGCATCTGTTCGGATTAAAGGAACAAACCCTTTTTTTTGATATCAGTGTGCATGTAGGGACTCTGGCGGCGGTGGTGTTTTTTTTCAGAAAAGAGGTCGGCTCAATCGTTGCGGCCCTTTGGCGCGGACTGACCCTGCTGATCAAAGGCAGGATAACCGTGGCGCAGCTCTATTTAGACATGGATGTTAAAATGGCGGTACTAATTGTCGTCGGATGCGTTCCCACGGCAATTATCGGGCTTATGTTTAAGCAATGGGCCGAACATATTTTCTCTTCTCTTTTTCTTGTGGGAATCATGCTGATTTTAACCGGAAGTTTTTTGTGGAGCACCCGCTGGATTAAAAAAACCGGGGGCGGTATCCAGCGGTTTGCAATAAAAAATGCCGTATTGATCGGCATCGTCCAGGGACTGGCAATTCTGCCGGGGATTTCCCGGTCCGGTTCCACCATTACGGCGGCGCTTTTTCTTGGAATCAACCGGGAAACAGCGGCCCGCTATTCTTTTCTGTTGTCCATACCGGCCATTGTAGGCGCCGAAATACTGAGCCTGATGGATCTAACGCCGGAAACGGCCATATCGTTTAAAACAACACTTGTCGGCACGGTTACCGCATGTGTCGTTGGATATGCCTCTCTGAAAATGCTGGTGTATATCGTCGGCAAAGGGCGGCTTTATATTTTTTCACCGTATTGCTGGCTGGTTGGCTTTATTATTTTAATTGCAGGGTGTTGAGTGTTCAGACCCCAATTACAGGGAGATCGTTAAATGAATCCGGAAATGTTCAGGGAGTATGATATCAGAGGGATTGCCGGTGAAGATATGAGCGAAGAGGATGTCGTTCTGATCGGCAGGGGCATAGGGACTTTTTTGAGACAAAATGATTGCGTAAAACTGACCGTGGGCCGCGACTGCCGGTTGACATCTGATCTTTACTCTGAAAAATTGATTCAGGGCCTGCTGGCCACCGGTTGCCGGGTAACCGATATCGGCGTGTGCCCCACACCTGTGCTTTATTTTTCGATCCAGCACCTGGCCCGGGAGGGCGGTGTCATGGTCACGGCCAGCCACAATCCGGCACAGTACAATGGATTCAAGCTATGCAAGGGCAGCGATTCCATTCATGGCCGTGATATCCGGAAGATTCTTACAATCATTAAAGACGGTGCATTTGTTCAGGGGCAGGGGACTCTGGACAGGGCCGATATCATGACGCCCTATAAGGCTTATATTGAGCAGAATATCAATCTTGCAAGGCCGCTTCGGGTAGGCGTGGATGCGGGCAACGGTACCGCCGGTGTCGTTGCCGTACCGATTATAAAAAAATTAAACTGCCGGGTGTATGATATCTATTGTGAAATGGACGGCAGCTTTCCCAACCATGAGGCCGACCCGACGGTTTTGGAAAATATGCAGGATTTGATCGCCCTGGTCAAAAAAGAAAAACTGGATCTGGGTATCGGCTATGACGGTGACGGCGACCGAATCGGGGTCGTGGATGAAAAGGGCCATCTCATATACGGAGATCGACTCATGGTTCTTTTTGCCCGTGAGATTCTTTCCCGGAAACCTGGTGCTACCTTCATATCGGAAGTCAAATGCTCTCAAACTTTGTACGATGATATTGAAAAACACGGCGGTCGGGCCATCATGTGGAAAACCGGCCATTCACTGATCAAAAAAAAGATGAAACTCGAAAAGGCGGAACTGGCCGGTGAAATGAGCGGCCACATGTTTTTTGCGGATCGTTATCTGGGGTATGATGATGCGGCCTATGCGTCCTGCAGGTTGCTTGAGATCGTTGCTGCCGGTAAAAAACCGTTGTCCGAACTTCTGACGGACTTGCCCGAAACCTTCACGACACCGGAAATCCGGGTAGACTGCCCGGACCGTCAAAAATTCGAGCTGGTTGAAAAAGTAACCCAATATTTCCGTCGGCACAACAAGGTCATTGATATTGACGGTGTGCGCGTTTTGTTTGATGACGGCTGGGGCCTGGTCAGGGCTTCCAATACCCAGCCTGCCCTGGTCCTCCGATTTGAGGCCATGTCCCCTGAAAGGCTTGAGGAGATAAGGGCTCAGGTGGAATCGGTCCTGGAAAAATTTCGTCGGGACATATAGCAATCTTTGCGTGAAATTTTTTTATTCAGGTTTATCCGGGCTATAAATATAAAAATGCAAAGAATGGACAAAAAAGTTTTCGGAGTACTGTTTTTTTCCATATTTGCAGCCATTACCGGTGTCGGGATTGTTGTGCCGCTGT
>CAZFXX010000332.1:0-3707 GCA_964522985.1 uncultured Desulfobacteraceae bacterium | reverse complement strand
ATTTCGCTTGGGAAAAACGGTCTGCCGTCATATTTCAATATTGCCGTTGAGAAACAACGGCCGAGCTGCTCTTTTATGAGTTGGCCTAACTGAGCCGTAGAATTCTGCTCAACCACTAAAAACCGCTTTGCTTTTTTAAGGATTGCGTCTGCACTTTTACATGGAAACGGCCATAAATCCACAAAATTAAGGCTGCCGACATCAAGGCCCTCTTCCCTTAATGCATCCACGGCTTCCTGAACGGCGCCTTTGGTTGACCCCCAGCTCACAAGCAGTGTTTCAGCCTCACCATGATATTTTTCCGGCGGGTTCATCTCCTGGATCATGCGGGGCAATTTTGCGTCCCGCTTATGAACCATGTCAAGACGATCTTTGATCTCTTCACTGACATGCCCGTCTTGTCTGTGCTCATCACTGGATACCACCACCAGAGATTTACCGGCACAGGGAAGGGCCCGTGGTGAAACACCGGTGGGGGTGACGGCAAACCGCTGGTATCGTTCAGGGGTTTTAATATCATCATCCGTCACAATAAATCGCTTGACCAATTTTGGTGCAGACAGCTTTTCCCCAACCGTAAAAATAGAGTCTGCAAGATATTTATCCGACAGGATAATGGCCGGGACCTGGAACTTTTCTGCAAGATGAAAGGCCCTGACAGTTACATCAAAGGCCTCTTCCGGGGTTCCGGGCGCAAAGATAAATCTCGGAAATGCATCCTGGGAGGCGTGGATGACAAACTGCAAATCTCCCTGACCGGTCCGTGTGGGAAGACCGGTGGCAGGCCCGGGTCTTTGGGCATTGACAATGACAATGGGGGTTTCCGTAATAGCGGCAAGGCCAAGGCCTTCGGTCATCAGGCAAAAACCGCCTCCGGATGTGGCCGTCATGGCCCTTACACCGGCAAAAGAGGCCCCGATAATCATGTTCACAGCGGCAATTTCATCTTCCGCCTGTTCAACGACAAGGGGAAAATCATCGACAAATAAAGCAAGCTCGGTTATGACACCGGTTGCCGGTGACATCGGGTAAAAGGCCGCCAGACGGCAATCGGCGGCAAGGGCACCTAAAGCAATGGCCTTGGAGCCGGTCATGAGCGCGCCCTTTGACGATCCCGGTTGCCACCCAAAGGCCCATTTAAAGGGCACATCCTTTACCGCCTGATAGCCAAGCTCACCGGCATGAACATTTTTATCTATAATTCCCAGCCCTTTTGGTCCGAAACGGTTTGACAAAATGGTTTTAAACAGATCAAAAGGAGCCCCTAAAAGAGAAAGGCAGGCACCGGCGGCCACCGTATTTGTGAAAATCCGGCCCCCGGCTTTCTTGGCAAGATCGCCAAGCGGGGCCTCGCAGATGTTTGCTTCAACCGTTTTTTTGACTTCACCCATAACGACAAGTCCGTCTGGAACCACCTCTTTTCTATATAGATCATACGTCTCCTGATTTAATGCCATCAGAAGATGGACATTATGAAAAGGCGCGGCCACAGGTTGATCAGAAATACGAATTTGAAAAAAACTGTTCCCCCCTCGTATTCTGGATTCAAATTCATTGGTCGCCATGGTATACAGCCCGGCCGCCTGACACACCAGTGTCAAAAGGTCACCCACCGTCTGTATTCCCTGCCCGGCCTCACCACCTATTTTAACGGTTATATCGATACCCATCTGTCTTATTCCCCACGGCTAAAAAATATCACGCTTTGTAAGGCTATCTGTTCACCGCAAAGCTTTGCATACGTATCTTTAGGGCCTCGAAAAAATTAATTTGTCCCATCTTACCTGTCTTTTGGCTCGCGTCAGTACTACGCTTCCTGCGTGTCTACCTCCCATAACCTTTTGAATACGTAAAGCATGCTATAGGTTATGCGCCTTAAAGACAAGCCCTTCCGATTGGTCAGGAAACATCATTGTTCTGGCTGAGGGGCGGCGTCGACAGGTGCCGTTTCGCCTTTTCGGTCAAATTCACTGTAAATGGACATAAGAAATAGAGTTGCCAGTGGCTGGGTAAAAAGCGTACCGATCAATATCGAACTCCCCACGGCTGTAATACCCACAAATAAGATAAAAACCAGGATATGGTCCACCAATTTTTCCTGGGTAACCATTGAAAAACTCTTTTTAACGGCATCAACCAGTCCCATTTTCCGATCCGTCATGAGAGGCAGCATATAGAGGCAGCAGAAAGAGACTGCAAGGACAAAAACGACACCGGGCAGAAAAAGAAGCATGAACCCGATTATAGTGATGATAAAAACCACTATCCCAAAGAGCAAAAGGGGCAGAAAAAGACGCATCTGTGAAAAAATATCCTGCACTTTAGGCTCCCGATTCTCTCTGACCAGCAACAAAATAGACTGGATATAACCCGCAATAGTTACCGGTGCCAGAAGACCCAGTGTGATCATGCTAACCACAGCCATGGCAAGCGTCATCAGTATCAACGATACGATATTTGCCAGTGTCAATTTCCATGCAACTTCCAAATGATATTTAAAATTCATCTATTTCCTCCTCGCTATTGATTGTTAACGGTTCTTATCCACAGGTTTTACAAATTACACGGATTACAATAAATATGCAATACTATTGCGAAACCTGTCAGGTTACATTCACCGCAGCTTACTTCGAAAAAATAGAAATTATCCTTTATTAAACCTTTTTGCTTGCGCAAGCAGTTCATTCAAACCGCGCTTGCGCCACCGTCCACCATCAGGGTCTGACCCGTGATGAAGTCAGCACCCGGTGAACAGAAAAAAAGCGTTGGATGAGCCACATCGACCGGTTCGGCAATCCTGCCCAGGGGAATGGTTTTGACGATCTGATCGTGGATCTCAGGATTGGACCAGAAGGGCTGGCTAAAAGTGGTCCGAACCATGCACGGGGCAATGGCATTCACCTGAATATTAAACGGAGCCAGCTCCTGGGCAAGCACCCGGGTCATCATCTGTATCCCGGCTTTGGCAATCCCGTAAATCCCCATGAAAGGGGCGGCCCTGGTGGCGGCTATGGAGGTAATGCTGACGATCTTGCCGCTTTTTTTCTCTCGCATGATCCGCCCTGCTTTGCGTGAACACAAAAAAGTGCCGTTGAGATTAGAGTCGATTATCTTCTGCCACAGGCTGAATTCCGCATCCACTGCACCAGCCACAATGTTCATGCCCGCGTTGTTGATCAGCACATCGATGGTACCGAATCGGTCCATGGTCTGATCAAACAGCCGGTCCACATCCGTCTCTTTTGCGATATGGACGGGAACCGCAAGCAAGTTATCGCCGCCGTCAAGGGCTTTGACCGCATCGTCAAGATGCTGTTTTTTCCTGCTGCAAATAGCTACTCTGGCCCCTTGCCCCATAAGCAGCCTCGCAATTTCAAGGCCGAGGCCACGGCTTCCGCCGGTAACCACCACCACCTTGTCCTCAAGGTCATATGAGATATTTTTCATTTGGCGCCTCCCTCTTTTAAAGCTCTTTCCCAGTTATGATTTTTTAAATGAACCTTCATGCAATGGTATCCGGTTTGTTTTCAGTAATAACAGATTCGCACAGTACCGTGTTACAGTCAAGGGATCGTATAAAAATCGGCCTGACGTGGCATCTATTCCTTTTAACACAAATAAAAAACAACACGTAATTAATTGAATTAAACCACCAGTTTCGATGGTGTGCTCCTGATAGGCTTTGCCGGTCAAACGATATATACCGC
>CAZFXX010000331.1:0-3713 GCA_964522985.1 uncultured Desulfobacteraceae bacterium | reverse complement strand
CCGGGCCGAAAAAGCGGTTCAGCAGCAAAATCGATATCTGACGATTTTGCATGAAACCTCTTTGGGCCTTATCAACAAGCTTGACAAAACCCAGTTATTGGAAACCATATTGAAAAGCGCTTCGACCCTGGCCCGCACCGATCATATTTTTATTTATTTAAAAGATAAAAATTCAGACGATGGTCACATCCGGATTTGTCAGGGTACAGGCTTTTTTAAAAATCAGGTCGGCCGTCGGGCGCGCCTTGGCGAAGGAATCGGCGGCACCGTCTGGCAAACAGGCCAGCCCATACTGATCGATGATTACGAGACCTGGAAAAACCGCATCACCGACCCTGATTTAAACGGTTTGCACTGCGTGGTGGGCATGCCGCTGGATGCGGGCCAGAGCATCAGGGGGGTCATGGGCCTGGCCCATACAAAACCGGAAAAACGATTCGATAAAGACGACATTGTGATACTTTCCCGTCTGGCCACATTGGCGGTACTTGCCCTGGAAAAAGCTGAATTGTACGCCAATGCCCGCCGGGAACTGGAAGAACGAAAAAAAGCCGAAGCCTTTATCCGCAAAAATGAACAACGCTACCTTAACCTTCTGGAATCATCTCCCGACCCAATTGTCGTCTATAATATGGAAGGAGTGGCCACCTATGTTAATCCAGCCTTTGAACAGACGTTCGGGTTGTCACGAAGCGAACTGATCGGCAAACATATTGATTTTGTTCCGCCCGATGCCTGGCCGGAAACCAAGGCCGCCATCGATGCCATGCTCAACGGTAAAAAAATCAATTTATTTGAAACCCAGCGCCTTACCAGAGACGGCCGCCTGCTGGATGTGCAGATCAGTTCCACGCTTTACCTGGATCAATCCGAGAACCCGTCGGGCAACATCGTTACATTGCGGGATATCAGTGCCCGCAAGGTCGCGGAAAGGGTTCTATACAATTATCAAAACCAGTTGGAGGAACTGGTGGAAGAACGCACCGGTGAACTTGCCAAAGCCAACCGTAAACTGGGCATTAAAATCGAAGAACGCAAATGGGCCGAAAAGGCCCTGCGGCAGCGCGAAAAGGAACAGCATGCCCAGGCCCGGCATCTGGAAGAAGTCAACACCGCTTTAAAAGTATTGATCAAGCAAAGAGAAATAGATAAAACCGAACTACAGGAAAATGTGTTGTCCAATGTAAGAAAACTGGTCACCCCATATTTGAACAAAATTAAAACAGGCCGCATCAGCTCCCGGCAGTTAACGATGCTCAGCATTCTCGAATCCAATCTGAACAATATTATTTCACCATTTATTAATAAACTTTCAACAAAATATTTTAATTTCACGCCCACTGAAATTCAAGTAGCCAATCTTATCAAAGAGGGCAAAACCAACAAAGAAATTATGGAAGTATTGCTTATTTCGAAAAATACTGTATTATTTCATCGTCATAATATCCGCACTAAGTTAAAAATAAAAAATACGGGCGCCAATCTGCGGTCTCGCCTCCTGAGTTTTGATGAGTAGTGGTTTGGCCCTGCTATTTCCCCACTATTTTAGCAACTTGACAATTGACGTAAAATTATTTTACATTGCATACAATATGGGCCTGTTCAGAAATGGAATGATATGCCGGTGCTGACAGTTTCCAGCGGATTTTTCTGGTTTTAAATCACAAAACAGCAGGCTCACAGTGGATTTGGATCGAACAAAAAAAACTAACATATCCCCTTGATTATACCGAAAAAAATGGACTAATTTGCTTATTGCCTGAATGAGATTTATTTTTTTTAATTGTATAAATTTTATTTAAAAATCGATAATACCATTTCCTTGTCAAGTATTTAAAAAAATAAACGTATGAAATCTCTCAATGTCAAAAAAGTTACCCTTTCATTTGGTGGTCTGAATGCACTTTTAAGGGTCACCATAACCATCAAGCCCGGTCTGATCACATCGATCATCGGACCCAACGGAGCGGGAAAAACCAGTTTATTGAACTGCGTATCCGGTTTTTATCATCCCTCAAAAGGGAAAATTGTCTACGGTGAAAAGGACCTTACGCACTCATCACCGCATCAGGTAACCAAAATGGGCATTGCCAGGGCTTTCCAGAATCTGGAGCTGTTCGGTGGCCTTTCAGTACTGGACAACCTGTTGCTGGCACGACACACCAGCCTTAAATATAATTTTCTCCACGCTGTTTTATATTTTGGGAAAGCCTCAAGACTTGAAGCTGAAAACAGAGCCTATGTGGAAAATGTAATCGACTTCATGGAACTGGAGCCGTACCGCAAGCGTATTGTGGGAAATCTCAGTTACGGTATTCAAAAACGAGTTGAGGTTGCAAGGGCGCTTACGCTGGATCCTGAACTGCTGCTTCTGGATGAACCCATGGCCGGAATGAATATAGAGGAAAAAGAAGACATCGTCCGGTTCACCATGGATATAAAACAGGAACGTAAAACCACTATTGTACTGGTGGAGCATGACCTGGGTGTTGTAATGGATATTTCAGATCAAATCTATGTTCTGGATTTCGGACAGGTGATCGGCTCGGGCACACCGGAAGAAGTTGCTTCAAATCCAAAAGTTATAGAAGCCTACATCGGAGAAGATTAATTGAATATGGATAACAAAGAACACCTACAAGAACTCAGCATACCGCAATTGCTGCGGTGGCGGGTACAAAACACAGGTGACAAGGTCGCGTTGCGGGAAAAAGATTTTGGATGCTGGAACAGCTACACCTGGAGCCAGTATTATGATCATGTCCGGAAAATCGGTTTGGGCCTCAATAAGGTGGGGGTAAAAAAAAATGACATCGTTGCCCTGATCGGGGACAATATTCCTGAAATGCTTTTCATGGCCCTTGGCGCACAATCCATAGGTGCAATTTCAGCAGGCATCTACCAGACCACCATGCCCGATGAGATCGCCCAACTGCTCACCTACATGAAGGTCGAGGTAATTTTTTGCAATGACCAGGAGCAGGTTGACAAGATTGTCGAAATAAGAGACCGGGTGCCCCTTGTCAAAAAGGTGATCTACGAGGACCCCAGGGGCATGAGGGATTACAAAACAGATGACTGGTTCATGTTTATTGAGGACCTTTATGAGATTGGGGAAAATGTCCGCTCGGAAAAACCGGATCTCTTTGAATCATTTGTTGATCAAGGCAAGCCGGATGATATTTGCCACCTCTGTCTCACATCAGGAACAACAGGTCTTCCCAAAGGCACCATGCTCACCCATAAAAACTATATCAGCATGGGTCTGCAGATTACCCAGGTGGATGCCCTGGAAAATAGTGACGAATATGTTTCATTTCTACCCTTTGCCTGGATTGGCGAACAGATGAACTCATTCGGCATTGCCATGGCCACCGGGATCACCATCAACTTCCCAGAATCGGTGGAGACGGCCATGGAAGATTTAAAAGAGATTGGTCCCCATTTCATGTTCGGCGCGCCGAGGATTTATGAAACCATCAGATCCCAGATATGGCTTAAAATCGATGAGTCTTACTGGATCAATCGCCTGCTTTACAACTACTTCATCAAAATCGGCGAAAAATCCGCAGCCTATCGCATGACAGAGAAAAAGATGCCAGCCGGCTTAAAATTCCTGTCATGGCTTGGGTATCAGATAATTTTCAGACCCCTTATCAACCAGATCGGTTTATTGCGCCTGCGGCGTGCTTATACTGGGGGGGCAGCCCTTG
>CAZFXX010000330.1:0-3744 GCA_964522985.1 uncultured Desulfobacteraceae bacterium | reverse complement strand
TGGCCCATGAGATCGGGCTTGGCGGGGTATAAGGTGTGTCATGACCGATTTTTACGAAAAAAAGTATGCGGCCTATCACAAAAGAACGTTTCTGATTGATCCGACACCCTGGCTGGAACCTCTGGCCGCCCGGTTGGCGAGGGGTTCCAGGATACTGGATGTGGGTTGCGGCAGTGGCCGGGATCTGGCCTGGCTGAAAAAGCGTGGTTATGTGGTGACCGGTTTTGAAAGATCGTCCGGCCTGGCCACACTTGCCCGGGAAAATGCCGGGTGTGAAGTTATCGAAGGTGATTTTGCAACCTTTGATTTTTTGGACATGGCAATGGATGTCATTGCCATGTCCGGCGCTTTGGTGCACCTGCCGTACGCAGATTTTCAGGGTGTTTTCCAAAATATCATCGGGGCCCTGGCAAACCGGCCCGATTCCACCTTTGCGCCTCTCATATCAATTTCTCTGAAAGAGGGGAGGGGTGTTTACAGGGATCCGGATGGGCGCACATTCTACCTGTGGCAGGATAAGGCGTTACGAAAAATATTTTCTATCTGCGGTTTTATTGTACTTGATTTTAAACGCAGACCATCGGCCTTGGGATCGGGTGACATATGGCTTTCGTATCTACTTGAAAAACAGCCGGGTTGATTTGTATAATTGAAAAATGAATAGTGAGAAATGAATAATGAAGGGATTCTATCGATTTAATAAGAAAGACAGAGCGGCCCGTCCGCCTTGCCTGAGCGAAAGCGATGGCGGGCAGGAGCGAAACCACAACTATTCAATTTTCACTAGTCACTAGTCACTTTTCTTACTGTACTTTCGGGTATATTATGATAGATAGCATCGTCATGTCGAATCAAAATACCCTATTGCCGCCTGAACCCTTGAACCGGACGATTGTCTGGCAGGTCGCCATTTTAGCCTTGTGCCGCCTTGTTATCAACACGGCGCGCCGGTTTGCCTACCCTTTTGCTCCGGTGTTGAGCCGCGGTCTGGGCGTTCCGCTGACTGCCGTTACTTCAATCATCGCAATGAATCAGGGGACAGCCCTTCTGGGCGTTATCGTCGGCCCCCTGGCCGACCGGATGGGGTATCGCCGTATGATGATGACCGGTATGGGCATGCTTGCCGTCGGTATGCTGCTGGGCGGTTTTTTACCGTTTTACTGGGCTGTTTTTATTTCCCTGGTGATTGCCGGACTCGGTAAAATAATTTTTGATCCCGCGGCCCAGGCCTATATCGGGGACCACGTTCCTTATCATCACCGCAGTCGCATCGTTGGATTCCTGGAGATGAGCTGGGCCGGATGCACCCTTGCCGGTATCCCCCTGATTGGCATTCTTATCAGGTATTTTAACTGGCATGCCCCGTTTCTGGCCATGGGTGGGCTGGGGCTTATCGGTTTTTCTGCCATTACCGTTGCACTGCCGCCTGACAGGCCTGTCCATGGCAGCGGCAGCGGATTTTCCACTCTGGTGAAATCCTGGCATTCTCTGGCACATCAGCGGCCTGCGCTGGGTGCCATTGGTGTTGCTTTTTTTGTCAGTATTGCCAACGACAATTTATTTGTTGTCTACGGGGCCTGGCTGGAACAATCTTTTCAGCTCAGTCCCGTGGCTATCGGGCTCAGTACCATTGCCATCGGTATCGCGGAATTAAAAGGCGAGGTGTTGACGGCTTTTTTTTCAGACCGTATCGGTTTAAAACGCGCGGTACTGGGCGGTATCGTGCTGTCGACACTCAGCTACGGCATGCTGCCGCTGGTTGGCAACAACCTGGTGTCGGCCCTGATAATTCTGTTTTTAATTTTTCTTTTTTTTGAATATATGGTTGTCAGCTTTATGGCGTTATCCACGGAACTGATTCCAGAGGCCAGGGCGACCATGATGGCCGGTGTCTATGCATCTGGGGGAATGGGGCGGATAATAGGCGCCCTGATGGGCATTCCCGTCTGGCAGTGGGGCGGCATTCAGGCCACGGCGGGAGTCTCGGTTCTGATCAGCACCATGGGTCTAATATCGCTTGCCTGGGGTCTGAAAAAGGGGCGGGAGATTTAGGCGCTCATTTTTCTATTAAAAACAAAGGAGTTATGCAAAATGTTGAGAAAAGATCAGGAAATCACTGAACAATCTGCAATTGAATCGGTTATCCGGGCATCGCTTGTCTGCCGTTTGGCGTTATCAAACAACGACCGGCCCTATATTGTACCACTGTGCTTCGGCTATCAGGACAACACGCTTTATTTTCATTGCGGCGTAAAAGGCAGGAAACTGGAAATATTAAAAAAAAATCCGAATGTCTGCTTTGAATTTGAAGTAAACGTTGATGTTTTAAAGGCGGAAGAAGCATGCAGTTGGAATATGCAATATCAAAGTGTCATCGGTTTCGGGAGAGCTGCGCTGCTGGAAGATATGGAGGAAAAACAAAAGGCGGTGGGCATTATTGTGCGGCAATATTCAGACAAAACGCTTCAACTGCCGGACACGACGTTGAGAAAAACTATTGTCATCAAGGTTCCCATAGACTCGATGACGGGAAAATGTTCCAGCGCGGAGTGAAGGTAAAGGGCAGGGGACTGAGTCCTTTCAAGTCGTTGTCTAATCAATTTTTTATCTGAGTTTTGCAATCCGCAACCGATAGCGGCTGTATTTTGCCAACGTCGTAACGGCCGCGTCGCAGGAGCGGAAAATCGGCAGACCTCCTTTTTCTATGGTTTTGACCATGGGTTCGTACAGGCGGCCGGCATCGATAACGCCGATGACGGGTTTGGCGGTGCGCCGGGCAAGCTGCGGCATAAGTACGGCGATACTTTCCGGCGAGGACAGGGATTCGTTTGCCCGCGTTTTGTCCGGCAGGGTCTGAACGGCCGGTGAAAAGGGGTCGAGCCCGACAATAACGCTGTCCACACCCGGATCGCTGTACAGTGTTTCCACCACCTGTGTGTGAAGTTCATCATCGGCGGCCGGGTTTTTTGTCGACAATGCATACGCCTCTGACATCGGATTTATGCACGATGTATGATGATACAATTTTCAGTACCACTTTTTTCCCGGGGAAGGCCGCAATCTCCTCGTTGCTTAAACGGTTGTTTTTTTTAAGAAAACAGGTACACGGGGTGCTTTCCGCTCCGGATTTATCCAGCAGATCATAGGTTTCATACTCGAACAGGCTCTTCCGGCCATCGCTTTCGGCAATGGAAAAAATCTGGGTTATGCGGTCATAGTCGATGTTGATTTTTATGTTATTTAGAATAATTATTTTTAAACAAGGGCACGATGTCTGAAATTGTTATGTCTCCAATTCTTCCTTAATCGCCAGCCCTATCTTTTCCAACATAACCGGCTTTTTTATGTATCGGCCCACACCTAATTTTTGGGCTGCCTTCATCTCCTCTGTTTCAGCGAACCCACTGATTATGATAGCCTTTTGATCCGGGTGAATTTTTATTATTCTCTCATATGTTTCACGACCGTTTATACCCGGATCCATAATCATATCAAGCAATAGTAAATCCACGGTATTTTCTTTCAAATATTCAACAGCTTCCTCTCCACTGGAAACGGCTTTTGTTGTATAGCCAAGTCTATCCAGCATTCTGCACGATATCTCTCGCTGGTTTTCCATATCATCAACAACCAGAATAGTTTCTTTGTTTCCTTTGTAGTTTTCAATGGGTATGGGCAAATTTTTATCCGATATTTTATCTCTTTTTATTGGAAAGTATAACTCAAATGTCGTGCCGTTCTTGC
>CAZFXX010000329.1:0-3758 GCA_964522985.1 uncultured Desulfobacteraceae bacterium | reverse complement strand
CCCCGGCCCTGCCCCCGGGTCTTCCTTCCAATAGCGCAGGTGAATGGCGGGCTGAAGCGTTTTATCCTGCCCGATGGCGACGTCATCAAGAATCGATTCCAGCCAGACCTCTTTTTCTTCAATGATTTTCCAGATTGTTCCGAAATCCTTGCTTCTCACCTGTTGTCCCACATGAGGAAGATCCAGCCTGTCATGAAGCTGCTTGAAGCTATAGGAAGAGCGCTCCCCACGATCCAGAATACGTTCTCCGAATATCGTAACCCCGATTGCCCCCAGGGGCGCCGTGAGAAGAATAGATAGAACGGCCACCGCCAGAATGACATCTCCGGAGGCTACGCCGGCTGCCAGTGGAACAGCCCCAATGGCAGCCTGGACCGTGGCTTTTGGTATGTACGCTACGACACAGAAGAATTTTTCTTTCCAGCTAAAACCTGTGCCAAAGAGCGAAAGATAAGTTCCCACACTCCGGAAGGCCAATCCCACCACGATTACTATGGTACCAGCCAGTCCCGCCTTCCACACCACGTGGATATTGACTTGGGCGGCCACAAGGACAAAGAGAAGCAATTCCGCGAAGACCCACAGTTTTTTGAGTTTTTGGGAAATGATGTGCGCAATGGATTCTGATTTTTCAAGAATGATAAATCCGATGGCCATGACCCCCAGCAGCCCGGCAACAGGCACCCATGGCTTCAGAATTTTTTCCAGCCAGGTGAGGATGATAGCGGTCCCCAAAACCACCAGTGTCCTCTTGGGAGGCTGCCAGTCATACCGGGTAAAAAGCAAATAGAGAAAGTAACCGGGAATGATTCCCATCAGGATGCCGACCCCGATTGAAACCGGAATTTCCCCCAATTTTGCCCAGAGGTTGACCTCGCCGCCGCCATACATCCCCATGAAAATTGTGAAAAGAACGATCACAAAGACGTCATCCACTGAGGACGCGGCCAGGACAAGCGTTGGGATACCTTTTCTGGCGCCTCTTCCCCGATCCATGAAGTCGATCATGAGCGGCACCACCACGGCTGGAGACACTGCGGATAGGATTGCGCCAAGTATGGCGGCATCGAGAATGGAAATATGGAGCAGCCCGGGGGCCACCAGGACAATTCCCGCAATTTCAAAAAGGGCCGGAACACAACTCATGATGAGAGCGGCGCGGCCGATCCGGTTCAGGGTATCGCGCCTTAATTCAAAGCCGGCTCTGAGGAGGATGACGATAAGCGCTATCCTTCTGAAGTCGCCGGATACCTTCATCATATCCGGGGATATGAGATTAAAGGCATACGGGCCGAACAGAATTCCCATTAAAAGCATTCCCACCAGTCCAGGCAATTTTACCTTCTTGAAAAGGTAGTCGGCGCATAATCCAAACACAATGATAATCGCGATGCTAAACGCCATGTTCCGTCTCCTTTAAAAAAAGTCTTCTGTCCCAATTTTTTAGCTCGATACAGGGCTAAAAAAAACCGCACCGATAAAAAATCGGAGCGGTCTGGATCAGACATTGTCCCCGCTTATGACGGCCCTTTTATCGCTTTTTAAGGTTACCAGTGCGTGGGGTCCACGATGAGGGGGTATCCAAAATTCAGATATCACAGACCGCCTATGCGCAAACCGCCCGTCACCAGATGGTGCTTATAAAACGTCCCGCGCCTCAACCCGCTTTTGCTATGGCCTCAAATTCCGCCAGCAGCCCGTCTATAATTTCCCCGGCACCTTCAGGCAGTGCCTTGGGTTGATGATTTTCCAAAATTTCCACGCTTTTTTCATAAGCCCGTTCGGTAAGGTCCCTGCCTTTGGCAATATCTATCCACGCCTCACGCGAGTGCCGGTCAAATAAAATGGCCTGGGATTGGGTCCTGACCCGGTCAAAGGTATGGCGATGGGTGAGAAATGTGCCCCCGGGGCCGACCTCGTCAATAAGATCAAGCGCCATTGTTTCGTTGTTTATTTTGACGCCTTCCATTATCCTACGGATATTTAGAATACATTCATGGTCCATGATCAGCTTGGCGTAATCAAAGGTAATTCCACTCTCAATGCCACCGGCACCAAAAATCATATTGGCGCCGGCCAGAGACAGGGTAAGTGCGTTTATTGTAAATTGATACGCGGCCTGAGCATCTGGAAGTTTGGAATCACTTACACCGGAACCGATACGGCAGGGTATTTGATAATACTGCCCCATCTGCGCGATAGCTGAGCCGATAAGCCCCCATTCGGGTGCCCCCACTGCTCCCAGTCCTGTTTTCAGGTCCATGATGGTGCTGCATGAGCCAAAGGTGACGTTAATCCCTTTTCGAATGATCTGGGCCAGAACCAGACCGCTCAGTTGCTCGGCCACGGTTTGAGCAATCGTACCGGCAAGAGTGACCGGACCGGTACCACCGGCAAGAGCCATTGTCATCACATCCACATTTATTCCAGCCTTTACTGCGGCGATGAGGGTCTCACAGAACTGCACGGTCAGGACCAACGGGCTGGTGGTACAGCATGAGCAGGTGCAGATGGGTCTTTCCCGCAGTTTGTCCATGCCGCCTGCCACCGCCGCAGCCATCTTGGAAATGGTTTCCACACTGGCTTTATCCACCATGCCGATGGTGATGTGTTTGCTGTTGTGGGTGATGAGGGCATGGAAGTTGTGCACCGCTTGAACAACCGGTATTTGATCGCCCGGGCAGATGGTCCGTTCACAGAAAGCAAGCCCGTCAAGGGCATCCATAACCCGATAGACATCACAGCAATCCTGTTTTGTGGATCTGCGATATTCACGGGTGACAGGGTCGATGATGTTGACCTGCTCACCGAAAGTGCTGAATCCTACGCGGTTGCCCTCGAGATAAAAATCTTTTTCAGGATCCCGTGCATAGTAGGTGATACTTTTAGGGGCGCTGGATAGGCTTTCGGTCACTATCCATTCAGGAATTCTGACGATCCAGTTTTTCCCCTGTCGATTCACCAAAGCGCCTGCACTGTGAAACCGTTCAGCCGCTTCTTCCATTTCCACGAGAACGCCGGTGTGTTTTAATATATGGCATGCCCCGTGATGAATGCTGTCCAACTCATCGCGGGTCAAAAAATTTAATCCAAGACCGCTGCTGGCGGCCACGCCGGTTCTTTCTATCCGCATGTCCTATTCCTTTCATTTACCCCGGACAAGCCGGAGATCATAAACCCTGTTTGGGCATTGTACAAAAACGAAAAAATACCTGCGCCTCCTGTACATTAAAGTTCAGCCAAAACCAAGAAAAAACAGCAGACAATGCCAAATATAATAAATTTGTAAAAATTGACACATCGCGGATATCCCCTGCAGCGAAAGTGGAAATTTAAAACTTGAAATTTTGGGAAAATCGAAGTATGTAAATATGTTATCTGATTTCAAACTTCGGCATCCTGAATTAAAAAAAATAGATGTCTTTTAAAAAAAGTGTAAACCGGTAAAAGAAGGATGCCATTAGTCTCATTTATCATAATTACCGCCTTTAAATATAAAACAAACGGCAACTGGTGCCGAGTTTGTTGATTATACCATATCTATTATCTATTTTTTATGAGAGGAGGCTCCATTATGTCTGATTTTAAAATCAATGTATTTTTAAATGACGAAGCACTTAAAAAGGCTGAAGAACTCGGGCTGGCCGGTCAGGTTCAGGAGATCAGTGGGAAAAAAGCATTTCAAGTCGATATGACCAAAAAGGATAAAAAGAAAATAATTAAGGGATTCGACGGCTTAACCTTTGACGCGGACAATG
>CAZFXX010000328.1:0-3763 GCA_964522985.1 uncultured Desulfobacteraceae bacterium | reverse complement strand
TCATTCTATCCACCGGCAATCATCGGCAAAAGAAATATTTCAGCGTGATCCGGTACCAGGGTGGTTTTAAAATTAGGCCGGGAGACATAGCGGTCATTGAGCCGTACCACCGCACAATGACCGCTGCTATCTATTTTATTGAGAAAGTCGGCCACGGTCATGCCCTCCCGCCAGGGATGATCATTGCCGTCGGCGATAATCACTACACGACTCCGTTGGCCTTAAGGACTTCCAGAACCTCCGGAAAATCGATTCCCAGTCGCTTGGCGGTGGCCACCGTGGGAATGCCGTCCCGGGTCCACCCGCGGCGCTCATATACGGCTGTTGTGAGTTTTTCATACTGATCTTCCCGGATTTTTCTCAAAACGGTCACCTTTTCAACAGTGCTCTTTCCCTTGATATCCACCCCGTGCTTTTCACTCAACTGACCGTCGTAACGCTCCCTGCGGGATTCATACTCTTCACTGGTTACCGGACCCACGGCACGGTATGGAATCGCATCATGCTCCCGACGGCCAAAGCCCATTTTTAGGTTAAAAATCCGTTGGAAATTATAGACCCCTTCGCTCATGCTGATCAGGTCGTCAGGCGCTGCCTCTTGGCCGGTCACCGATGTGAAGTATTGGGCATACCAGTTGACATGCTTCATGACCTTGGCCGGCTCCATGGTGTCTTTGTTGTCCTCGGGCACAATATCGTTCCATGGCAGCTTGCAGAGACCGCATAGCCCGAACCAGGTTCGAAACATGGGAAACCAGTGCAGGGCCTCGGCCTTCTGCTCGAAGGTGGGCATGAAGTTATGCACCATATCCAGAAAAATCAGCCAGGCCTCATCATGCTGGGGCCCTTTGAGGGCCAATCCGTACCCGCCCTGCTGGGCCAGGGATTCCTTGGTCATATATTCGGAAAATTCAAGGCCCTTGGATTCCATGCCGATGTCCTGCATGATAGTCGCATCCGCGCTGTATTGTTCGGCAAATATTTTTTTCATCCGGCGGATACCCTGGCCCACGATTTTACCGAACCCTTCGCCCCGGCCCATCTGGTGTACAATCTCCAGGGCAGCCATACGGTTGCCGAAGTTGAGCAGCAGCCCGTCAGTATGGGTTTCGTTGATCAGCCCCATCTCAAAGCACTCCATTACAAAAGCAATGCCGGTGCCCACTGAAATGGTATCGAGACCATAGGCATCGCAGTAAAAATTGATTTCAAGGATTGTATAGGGATCGAAGATGCCCATATTGGAGCCGCACCCGGCAATGGTTTCATATTCCGGGCCGTCCACAAATACTTTTTCCCCCTTGTAGGGCCCGGTAAAGGGAACAAAATCTCTGACGCCGTGGGAACAGGCCACCGTACACCCCATCCAGCATCCGTCAAATCCAGGGTCGAACAGGTGTTGAAAGACATCTTTGCCGATTAGACTCGCTCTGGGATCGGAGCCAAACCGATAATTATTGGTGGGGAGCAGATCAAAATCATTCATAATCGGCACCAGATGGGTGGTTCCGACCCTGGCCATTTCGTTTTGCTTGGGGTCCAGTTCGACCATCTCCCGGGAATAGAGCCTGGCAACCTTTTTTAATGTGTCCTTGTCGGCCGGCGCATTGGTGGACATGGAAACCGTGTCCCAGCGGGCCACAATCGCCTTGATCCCCTTGTCGGCAAATACCGTACCAATTCCGCCACGGCCGGCCTGTTTGTACCGGACGATCTTCCGTTTGGCATCATACCAGGTAAAATTAAGGCAGCCGATTAAGGTGTTCTCGGCACCGGGTCCTGCGGAAACCACTGAAATAGTGCGGGGTTTCCCCTGGCCAAAATGCTCGGTCAGTGCTGCGGAAAGGGCGTATCCGTCCTCGGGCAATCCTTCTGAATCAAAAATCTGAATTTTTTGATCGATACCGTCAATAAGGACCACCGCGCCGGGGGCGGTCTTTCCGGTTATTTCCATGGCGTCAAACCCTGCAAACTTCAGGTAAGGACCAAAATAACCGCCCACGTTGGAATCCATTACAGACCCGGTCGTGGGGGAGATCGCCGTGACAATGCTCTTGCCTGATCCGGGATATCCCGGCGTTCCACCCATGGGACCCGAGGCAATACAGATTGTGTTTTCCGGGTCATGCCATTGTGTGGTCCCCTTGACAGCGTGCCACATCAGCCATAGGTCAAATCCTTTGCCACCGATAAATGTCTTTTTCATTTTGTCATCCACCGGTTTTATGGCAACCGATGACTTAGAGATATCAAGTGCCAGCGTCTGGCCGGCATAGCCTTTCTCAATATCAGGCCTTTTATACTCAATCGTTTTTACTTCTTTTAGTTGTACTACAGCCATTTTATTACGCCTCCAATGGTTTGGTTTCCTGTTTACCCTTATGATGCCAGACGGCTTCGATAAAAATTAAAAGGACAAGATTGAGACTGAAAATCAGAAAATAGCAACCCACAACATGCAACAGGCAAATTGCGGCCTATGGCTCAGATCGAGTCTGCTCTTCTCTTTTTTTCATGTTGCGATAAAATTTGATCACATGGCTTTGCGCCAGAACACGCGCCTTGTCCGCAAGCCCTTTTTCCACAGCCGCCACTATGTTTTGTAGGTCCCTATAATTAGCAATAAATTCAGGCTTTTCCATGGATAGGAAATTATGGAAGTACTGATGGATATTGTCGTGAACCGAATGCAGGACAAAGATATAGATGGAATTGCGGCTGATGTTGGCCAGCTCCAGATGGATCATCCGGTCGCTTTCAATAAACGCATCACGGTCAATATCCTCCTGCTCGACAAGTTCGCAGGATTTTTGCAAAAGAGTATTGAGCCGTTTTTTATCCGAGCTGTCCGCATGCTGGGCAGCCAGAGAGGCAACCGTTCCTTCGACACCTTCTCTGAATTCACAGAGCTGCCTTAATGAAACCATCTGGGACCGGATCAGAAGTGCCAGGGTTTGGCTGGCATGCCGGGTGGTCAACGGTTTGACTATGGACCCCCCGCGTACCCCCAGTCGTATTTCAATCAATCCGCGTTCTTCCAGAACACGCAGCGCTTCACGAAGCGTTCCCCGGCTGGTGTTGAACATTTCTTTAAGAGTGCGCTCTGATGGAAGCACGTCTCCTTTTTTGAGCCGGCCGTCAAGTATGGCATCCTGAACCTGGTTGACCACATCCTGAAAAATACGAGTTTGTGAAGCTTCGTGAAACATTGGTGTCTTTTATTGACCTGATTATCGGTTTTTTATAGGTACGTATTTAAGTGTGCGTTTATACTTTGCAGGGGCCGGAATTCCGGCTATCCACAAATTTTGATAAACGAATGCGATAAAAACGTTTCTCAATGGTCTAACCATTTATTTGAATTTAGTATTTTTGTCAATATTTTTATCCAATTCAATGGAATCGACAGCTAACTAATTGTTGATAACAATATCAACAATTAAATGATGGCATTATTATGCCGTACTAAAAAAACAAATATTTTTTTTGACAAAAGTTATATAATGGTTTAACCATTAGAGATACAGGTAGCACCTGTATCTCTAATCACTATTCATTTTTAAAAACCATGAGGAGGCAGGTAACGGCATGACCTTGAAAAGAATTACCAAACATCCCATCCTTGCCATACCCGAAAAAAAGGAGGTCACCTTTACCTGGAATGATAAAATCCTGACTGGATATGACGGGGAGATGATCTCTTCAGCTTTGATCGCCAATGACATCAATGTGTTCGGCCACCATCACAAGGATAACAGCCCCC
>CAZFXX010000327.1:0-3769 GCA_964522985.1 uncultured Desulfobacteraceae bacterium | reverse complement strand
CCCGATACCATCGGCAGAATGATGGCATTCCACGGTCATGTCGGCGTCATGCTCAAGGCATACAGCTATATTCGCATGATGGGACCCGATGGATTGAAAAAGGCCAGTCAAATGTCGGTCCTGAATGCCAACTATATCAAGGAGAGCCTGAAGCACACCCTCCACCTGGCCTATGATCGACCCTGCATGCACGAGTGTGTTTTTTCGGATAAAAACCAGGAGCAGTATCATGTGAGTACCCTGGATATGGCCAAGCGGCTGCTGGACTACGGATTCCATCCGCCGACGGTCTATTTCCCGCTGGTGGTGCATGGCGCCATCATGGTTGAACCGACCGAAACCGAATCCAAGGAAGATATCGACCAGTACATCGAAGCTTTCAAGGCCATTGCCGAGGAAGCCAAAACGGATCCGGACATGTTGCATAATGCGCCGACAAGCACCTTTGTAAGGCGGCTTGACGAAACTTTGGCAGCCCGGAAGCCGATTCTGGCCGGTTAAATTTGTGTCACGAGCTGCAGGTTGCGGGAGCCGAGTCCATCATTGACCTGATTTTATGTAAAGCCAATGCTGTCTCCCGCAACTACGGCTCTTTCAGGAGAAGTAAATCACCATGATCCCAAAAAAACCATTGGAAATTATTATCATCGGCCTGGGCGCCGGCGGGCTGTATGCATCCAAAAGCGCTCTGACCCATAACCGTAACTGTCACGTAACCATCATCGAAAAAAATGACTTTGACCAGTTTTCCCCCTGCGGTCTGCCCTTTGTCATCGAAGGGGTGGTAAAGGCTTTTGACGAACTCAAGCACCAGGTGCCCGAGATCAAAAACAAACTGACCAAATTACTCAAACATGAAGTAACGACCGTAGATATTGGTAAAAAGGTGGTAACGGCCGTGGACATGGACAGCAGGGAAGAAAAAGTTTTCAGTTACGACGCCCTTATTCTGGCCATGGGCGCCACACCGGTCAATCTGCCGATCCCCGGCGCTATGGAGTTTGTGGGCAAGGGGGTTCACTTTGTTTCAACCATCGACAACAGCAAGGCACTGCTGGAGGCCGCACAAACATCGCACAAAAAGAGCGCTGTCGTTGTGGGCGGCGGTGCCATCGGTCTGGAAGTTGCGGTGGGGTTAAAAAAACGGGGTCTTGATGTGGCGGTTACCAAAAGAACCCCGCCGCCTTTCCCGCGCAACCTGGACCCGGCCATGGGCAGCAAGATTGTTGAAAAACTTGAATCATTGGATATCCGAGTTCTTTTTGGTAAGGGCATCGATTCGGTAAATGGCCTGGATTGCGTGGAATCGGTGACCATTGCCGGCGAAGAGATCGAATGTGATATCGTTGTCATGGCCGTGGGTATGCGCGCCAATACCCAGTTGGCGGAAGCCATGGGCTGCAGGATTACCAACCGGGCCGTAGCGGTCGACAATCGAATGGAAACCAGCGTCAAAGATGTGTATGCCATCGGCGATATGGTCAGTACCTATTCGCGCATGGACCATACCCCGGCGACCATGCAACTGGCCACATCCGCGTTTCGCATGGGCATATCCGCCGGTATTAACGCAGCCGGTGGAAACACGCCTTATCCAGGTGCCATGAATACTTTCCTGACGTCGGTGGGCAACCTGGAGATAGCTGGAACCGGTTATATCCTTGAAGTTGCCAAAGAACTGGGCTATAAGGCCAGGGCGGTGGGTACAAAACGGGATATCAAACCCCATTATATGCCCGGCTGCAGCGAAATCAGCCTGCGGGTGATAGTGGAAGAGGGGACCGGGAAAATCCTGGGGGCCCAGGCCATCGGCGAACAGGGTGCAGGGGCCAGGATCAATGTTTTTGCACTGGCCATTCACGGCAACATGACCCTTTATGACCTGATGGATACGGAACTTTCATACTATCCGGCCATTTCCCAGATGTATGATCCCATTGCCCAGGTCGTGGATATTGCCATGAAGCGGCTTAAGCTGGGGCCGAAAAATTGTGATACTGTTTTTTCCCCGGAAAGCAGATGATATTTGAAAGGGTTGAAGTATAACCGCCATGAAGCAGGAAAGATACGACTCCGGCAATGTAGGACCAGACATATGGTACTGTATCCAGCTTCCGGCCACAGAGTATCAAACCGCATTGGAACTGCAGCGCAGTCTTGTTGATGCACGCGTTGCTCAGAAGACGGATGTGAATATTCTGTTGCTTCTGGAACATCCGCGCGTATTCACACTGGGCCGTAACGGTGGTCGTGAAAACCTGATTGTTTCCGAGGCCTTTTTGAAAAAATCAGGCCTATCCGTCGTCCAGGTGGAAAGAGGGGGCGATATTACGTATCATGGCCCCGGTCAGTTGGTGGGCTACCCGGTCATTAATCTGAAAACCGCCGGGCTGGATGTCCGCACTTATGTTACCAACCTCGAAGAGATCATGATTCGTACAGCCCTGGATTGCGGCGCCGAGGCCGGCCGTAATTCAAAAAACAGAGGGATCTGGGTGGGAAACAACAAAATGGGCAGTATCGGGATATCCATCCGGCACGGCATTACCTTTCACGGGTTTGCCCTAAATGTCAATCTTTCTCTGGAACCCTTTTCCTGGATCAATCCATGCGGGATGACGGACATCGGGATGACTTCCATTGAAAAAGAGCTAGGGCAAAGCGTTTTAATGGAAAAGGCTCGGCAGTCCATTAGACACCATATGGAAGATGTGTTCGCAATTGACATAATGGACTTCAAACCGGAGGCCCCGGGCCTGGACATCGTGGACCGTATTTTAAAAGAATTTTGTCCGGCAGGTACCATACCCGAATAAACCGGAACCCGGAACTTAACACCTCACACCCAACATTTAGCACCCAATTACTATGAATCAACAAACAGACACACCCATCCGTAAGCCCAAATGGCTCAAGCGCAACCTGCCCACGGGCCCGACCTATGAAAAGATCAGGACCCTTTTGCAAAAAAGCAATCTTCACACCGTTTGTCAGGAAGCCAAATGCCCCAACCTGTGGGAGTGTTTTTCCAAAAAGACCGCCACATTCCTGATTATGGGATCCCGCTGTACGCGTAACTGCCGGTTCTGCAATATAGGTCAAGGGCCGATGGAAGCACTTGACCCGGATGAACCCCGGCGGGTGGCCAGGGCCGTGAAAAATATGGGACTGAGATATGTGGTCATTACGTCGGTTACCCGGGACGACCTTGCAGACGGCGGTGGGGGGCATTTCAATACCGTGATCAAAGCGGTCCGCGAGCAAGTACCCGATGCCCTGATAGAGGTGTTGATACCCGATTTCCAGGGTGATGAAGCTGCGCTGTACAGGGTTCTGGACGCCAATCCAAATGTGCTGAACCACAATATCGAAACGGTGCCTCGGCTTTATCCGATCGCCCGGCCCCAGGCCATCTATGCCCGGTCCCTTGAGTTGTTAAAGCGGGCAGCAGCTTACGATTCATCGATTCCCGGCAAATCGGGCCTGATGGTCGGCCTGGGAGAAACTGTCGCTGAAATTCAAACAACGATGCAGGATTTGCTGGATGCAAATTGCAAGATATTGACCATCGGTCAGTACCTGCAGCCCTCCAAGGCCCATCTCTCTATAGAACGGTTTGTGCCTCCCGAAGAATTCGAGCAGTTACGGGAAACCGCCCTTGAAATGGGTTTTTCAGAAGTTGCCAGCGGTCCTTTTGTTAGAAGTTCGTATCAGGCCAAGGACCTGTATGAGGCGGTAAAAGGCTGACGGCATCGTAAATGATCGCCAT
>CAZFXX010000326.1:0-3769 GCA_964522985.1 uncultured Desulfobacteraceae bacterium | reverse complement strand
TCCAGCAGATAACCGGCCGCATGGGCATCTTCCGCCGTGGTCGACCGGAACATGAGACTGCCGGTATCTTCATACAACCCCGTTAAAAAAAGCGTCGCCTGCATGGGGGTCAGCATTTTTCGTTACGCTTTGAGCTGCCGTATCATCAGTGTAATATTGGCCCCCATCACTTCCCGGCACGCCCAGTTGGCTTGGATATCCCCCAGGCCCGGATGATGATCCCACAGAATGACCTCAAGAGAGACTTTTCGACGAAGGGCATCCCATGCCTTCAAGGCGGTCCCATCGATTGATATCCACCACTACAAGCTGCGTAACTGCGGCAAGATCGATTTCATCGACAAAGGGCATTTCAAACATATCCTTGTGGATGGACAGGAAGGCTTTTACATTCGGGTTGACGATCCTATACAACACCGGTGTTAATCCGGGATATAAAAGCGAAGCGGCAACCAGAGATGCCAGGGCATCAAAATCAGTATTCTTGTGAGTGGCGATGATCTGCATTGGCGTGATCTTTTCAGGCATCCGGTGCCTTATTCCTATCCGTATCCGTTATCGGCAAACCCGGGGTTACAACCGGCTCTCAATCAGGCCTTTTATTTCAATGGCCATAACGCTTCTTTTCTGATAGCATAGCTTGGGTTTTTTATTCAAGATGAAATTTTCTTTTCCTTAAAAATCAAAAAGATAGCGGCCTGTGCCCCTCATATCAGACAAGGAGGCAGAATATGCTCTCTGATATAACGATCCTGGCCTTAGGTGACAGTCTCACCGAAGGGTTTGGCGTTGGCCCCCAGGACAGTTATCCGGTGGGGCTGGAGACCCTTTTAAACAAAAAAGGGTTAAACTGCAGGGTAATCAACGCGGGCTGCAATGGGGATACTTGCCGGAATTTAATGGCCCGAATGCACCGGGTGCCGGATTTTACCCCCGACCTTGTCATACTGGAAATCGGCCTCAACGATATCCTTATGGGGGCCATGCCGGAGCGGATCAGCCACATGATCTCCACCATGGCGCAGCGGCTCGCGGCCAGGGCCATCCCCGTGGCAGTGGCGGGCATGGTGTTGCCTCCCATGGGCGATGCGGAAACCGAAACGGCATTTGCAGCGATTTATCCGGCGGTGGCACTGGCCCTTGATCTGGTGTTGATCCCCTCTTTTAACAGACCTGCCCTGGAAAAAACCGGAGGCATTCAGTTCGACGGGATTCACCCCACGGCAACCGGATATGCCGCCATCACCGCACACATTCTGCCATGGGTGGTTCGGGCTCTGAATCACTAAAAGAAAAATATCACCCTTTCCCAAACAAGACACTATGACTGTGCCTTATCCGGGGCCATTGGATAATTTCAAACCCTTTGGACCGGGCCGTTGAAACCGTTATCTTAAAATTTTCTTTGGAAACATGACCTGCCGGTTCGGTCAGCAGGAACTTTCCCTTCTGTGCCAAAACTTGCCGGGTGTCAGAAAAAAGAAGTAACGGGTCAGGCAACTCATGGGCAACTGCAGAGGCGATAATAAAATCGATTTTCCCTTTCAGATCATTAATACAAAAGGAATCACGACTGGAAAGGCGCACTTCAATCCTTTGAGCAACGTTGGCTTTTTCAGCGCGTTTTTTTAACGCTGAAAGCATCTTACGCTGGATATCCACACAGATTACCCTGCCGCCGGGGCCTACCATCCGTGCCATAGGAAGACTGAAAAACCCCATTGCGCAACCAATATCCATAACCTTCATGCCTTCTTGAACATAGGGTGAGAGTATTTTATCAGGATTCTGGAATATTTTTCTCAAAGGGCTTACCAGAAGATATCCGATCCAAACCGGGCATACATGGTCAGCCATCTGTAATCTTTCCTTTTCCGCTTTACGGTTATGTAACCGTCCACGGATTCATTACTGGCTACCTGCCCGCATCAGGAGCAATCATCAGCATGTAAAAACGTACGATTTTATCTGGAACTTACAAAAAATGTGAGAATCAAGACCCGTCTGAGCGCGTTGGTTATCCGGGTACGGGAAAAATGCCTACACCATCCCCTTAAAGGCAAAAAACGAAAGGGAAACAATTCCTGCGGTGATAAGTGCAATAGAGGTGTCCTGAAGCGGTTTCGGTACCCGTGCAAGCAGAATCCGTTCCCGCAGGCCGGCAAAGAGAATCAACGCCAGGCCGAAACCGGCCGCATAGCTGAAAGACGCAACCAAAGCCTGAACAAAGGTGTACTCTTCCTTGATATTGATCAGGCACGCCCCCATAACGGCACAGTTGGTGGTGATCAGCGGCAGAAAGATGCCCAGACCAGCGTAAAGGGCCGGAATACTTTTTTTCAAAAACATCTCTACGAACTGAACGAGGGCCGCAATGACCAGGATAAATACGATGGTACGCAAAAATTCCAGCCCAAACTTTTGCAGGATAAAAGTTTCGGTTATCCAGGTAATGGCCCCGGCCATAACAAGAACAAAAATAACCGCCATGGCCATGCCCACGGCGGTCTCCATTTTTTTGGAAGTACCGAAAAAAGGACAGTTTCCTAAAAACTGGGCCAGCAGAATATTGTTAACAAAAATACAACTGATGATAAGGACAATGTAGTCGCCCATGGACTTTCTCCTAAATCTATTTGTTCCCGACCATGTTCATAAAACAGAGCAGCAGCCCCAGGCATACAAAGGCGCCCGGTGCCTGAACCATAAAGGCAAACGGATGGAAAGCGGCACCGAAAAGCGTATTACCGAAAAAAGTGCCGGTCCCCAGAATCTCGCGAACCGCGCCCACAATGCCTAGGCTGAGGGTAAACCCGATACCGATCCCTAAACCGTCTGCCAGGGACAGAATCATGTTATTCTTGGAGGCAAATGCCTCGGCCCGCCCAAGCACAATACAGTTGACAACGATAAGCGGGATAAACACGCCCAGCTTCAGAAACAGCTTGTACGCAAAGGCCTGCATGAGCAGTTCGACCACCGTCACAAAAGTGGCGATAATAATGATAAAACAGGCGATCCTTACTTTAGCGGGAATAACGCTGCGCAGGGCCGAAACCAGAATATTGGAACAGCACAGGACAAAAGTGGTCGCCATCCCCATGCCGAGTCCGTTTTCCATTGTTGTTGTAACACCCAGGACCGGGCAGAGGCCAAGTACAAGCCTGAACGGTGGTATTTCATTCCACAGCCCTTTGGTAAATTCCTGAACAATCGATTTGGCCATTTTGATCTCCCTATTGGGGTAAACGCTTTAATTTTTCGCTGATTTGGGTTTTAAGCCGCTGGTAAATCTGCCCGGCATCGGTAGCAGCGGCACAAACGGCACGGGAGGTGATAGTGGCGCCACTGAGTGCATTGATGGCGCCGCCGTCATTGGTCACATTGATCGCTGTCTGGGTCGAAGCACCCTTAAACTGTTTTGCAAAGACAGGGTCGGTTTTTGATTTGGCACCGAGCCCGGGTGTTTCACTGTGGGTGGTAACGCCGACACCCACCAGTTTATCGTCCGTGACATTCACCGCCACCATCAGACCGACATCACCGCCATAGCCTTTGCCAAAGGTTTCAAAGGCAACGGCTTGGGGTTTGCCGTTAAAAACACCGATAAAAAAACTTCTTTCAAGAGTGTCATCCTTGAGTTTGAAACGATCGGCCACCGGATCATTTGTGCAGCCTTCCAGAATTGCACGAATGGCCGGTCCCTTCACCAGCTGAAGCTGCTGATTTTCAATCCTGTCTTTTGTTCCGTTGCGTACCGCCGCAAGCA
>CAZFXX010000325.1:0-3790 GCA_964522985.1 uncultured Desulfobacteraceae bacterium | reverse complement strand
CGACGTAGTCGGCACCGCGATTCCTGGCGGCGAAGCCGCCAGGAACGATTAGCTAAGCGGGCCGGGAGCAACACAACGACAAACTGTTTGTGAGGCCCGCAGCTTCAACAAATGATAAATTCAGAAAATGCACCGCTTCTCCCGGTCCGCTTGAGCGATGGGTTGTGCGGTTACTTTATATCATTAACATAACTCAAAGGACTCATCGGTTCCTAAACTAGGGATTAATGTACTGGATAATTCTTCAATGGTTTTGTCGTACGTTAAATCTATCCAATCGTCAATACCACCCAAATAGCACATTCTTTGCGCACAGAATAAGCGCTTTTCTTTGTCAGCTAAAATGAGTTTCATTACTGGCGTGTACTGTGTATAAATCTTTCGTTCATTTTCAAATTGGTGTAATAGGTTGTTGTTAGTCAATGCACCCGAAAAACCATATTCTGTTTCTATCTTTTCTGATAACTCTTCCAAATCTGATCCAACCTGTTCATATATAATTACTTCTTTAGATTTAACATCAAATCGATATTTTCTTGCTTTGCGATGTCTCTGAATCGCAAATTTAATTGTGGCGATCTCTGACTTCATAAGCAATTTTGGCCGAGCCTTGGAAAGTGACACAATACCATTAACACTTTCGGTTATTTCATAGCCTTCTGGTATTTCTTCGATTGGTTTACCTCTTTGCTCACGCGAAAAGAAGTAACGTGGTTTTCCAGTCTTTGTAACACCTTGGCGAAGATAGTATTTTCGCCCTTTACGATTTGTGTATGTTACAGACATATTCGTTAATTTCCTGTTCCATGTTATGCACTTGCAACAAGCAGCACAATCGCGGTGCTGACGCAGTCGGCACCGCGATTCCTGGCGACATAATGACCCCTTTACTCTATGCAAGTCCCGCCGATCTGCTCAGCCCCGCGATGTATCCGTACCTGCACCAGCTCTCCTCTGGGTTGGCTCTCATTACCTTAACCATTAAGGACGATCACGCAATATGGAACATTCGTGTATAACATTCACAAGTCTAAATTGATGTCATCTATCTCCGGCTTCTTCTCTGATGATATCATTCGCGTCACACAAGAATTCGTAACACCGAGATATTTGGCAATATCAGCTCCGGAATAACCGAGTTCCCGGACACTGATCGATGACATGGCACACCGGGCGTTTTACACTGGAAGCATCAGTTTAAGACTCGAAAAACACCCTGTTGATCCTTATCGCCCGGCTGCCGGAAAAATAGTTCCCTGCCTATAGAAATTTATCTATCAACAATTTGTCGTAAACTTTGCTGCATCGCAGACTTGAAGGCAGCATCGCTTGCCAGCAGCTTGTATAGTTCCAATTCATTACGCCGTTTTTTCAGAATGACATCCTCAAATATTTTCTGAAATGCCAGAATCCGGTTATGGGTATCCTGATTATTTTTATATTTTTCATCAAAATCAGGGTGGGCCTTAATGCTGTCCGCAATATTTAAAAATTTAACGCGTTGCTCCTGCGGTGTGGCACTCCAACCTTGAAACCACCGTTCATTGAAATTTCGGATGATCTCATCTAAGGGGTCATGGTCCTCTTCACCACCATGAGCACCCCGTGGATTTGGATTTTGGGGGTCCAGTTCTGTTTCATCTTCATCCAGACGGATCCGGTGGTTCAATTTAATCCGCTGCAGACCGTAAGATGAAAGGTCAACCGAGCTTAGTAATTCATCAATTTCATCCGCCCGGGGATCTTTGACAATCAGTTTGGGGATCAAAAATTTTAGAAACCAGAACAGCTTTTCCCAAACCACAATTTCGAAAGGCATGATCGATGCCATCTGCCCATATATTTTGACGAACTGCTTGGCTTTGATTTTAAAGTCCGCCTTGTCCTCATCTTCAAGTTCCAGGCCGGTATTAAATCTGGCTGCCGCGGTATCGATGATGGGGCTTAACTCCTGCGCATCGGCATTATTAAAATAACGCGCTACAAAATCCTCTACCTCCTGCCACTCATACACGCCTTGTGCATCCAGGGACTCTTTGATCTCATGCAGGACATTCACATCCGTGGCCCGGGACAGGCTGGTGGACGTGTAAAAATTATCGAACGCAGTTTTAATGTCGTCCACACTATTGAAAAAATCAAGGATGAACAGATCTTCGGTCTTTTTACCCAGTTTGGGTGCAGATCGGTTCAAACGGGACAATGCCTGGACGGCCAGCACATGTTGCAGTTTTTTATCCACATACATGGCCGTCAGTTTGGGCTGATCAAATCCGGTCAGATACTTGTTTGCCACCACCAGCAGTCGGTATTCATCCGCATCGAACCGCTTCCTTGTTTCACTCTCACCAAAACCGTTCACCCGGCTTTCAGTATATTCAATCCCATCCACCTTTTTATTGCCTGAAAATGCAATCAAGACCTTGAACGGATTTCCCTTTTTATCCACCAGACGGGTGATGGCGTTGTAATACCGTATCGCAGTCTCAATATTCTGGGTAATGACCATACCCTTGGCTTTGCCTTTGAGCTTTTTCTGGTTCACCACCTGGGGGATAAAATGCTCCAGGATAATTTCAGCTTTCATATTGATGGTCTGCTGATGTCGTTCGACATAGGCCCGAAGTTTTTTCTGGGCTTTTTGGCTGTCAAACAGGGGATTGTCTTCTATTGATTTTTGAATTTCATAATAGCTTTTGTAGGTGGTGTAATTGGTCAGGACATCCAGGATAAAGCCCTCTTCTATGGCCTGTTTCATGGAATAAAGATGAAAGGGCTTAAAACTGCCGTCCGCCTGCTTAATCCCGAATTTTTCAAGTGTCGTATTTTTTGGGGTAGCCGTAAAGGCAAAATAAGATGCATTCCCCCGCATTTTACGGGAAGCCATGGCTTTGAGGATTTTATCCTGGGCATCCATTCCCTCATCGTCTTCATTGTCTGCCGTTCCCATGGCCCGGTTCATATTGTCATGGGCAGTCCCGCTCTGGGAACTGTGGGCCTCGTCAATAACCACGGCAAAGTTTTTTTGGCTTAAGTCGCTGATACCGTCAAGGATAAAGGGGAATTTCTGTATGGTGGTGATGATGATCTTTTTCCCCTGTTCAAGGGCCGCTTTTAAATCCGCAGCCCGGTAGGCCGGTGCAATGATATTCTTGACTTCTGAAAACTGGCTGATGGTTTCCCGCAGCTGCTTATCCAGCAGGCGCCGATCCGTCACCACAACCACCGAATCAAACAGCGGCTGCTCCAATCCTTTTGCCCCATGAACAGTCAAATTTTCAGGATATGTCTCAATCAACTGGTAAGCTGCCCAGGTGATGGAGTTGGATTTACCGGACCCTGCCGAATGCTGAACCAGATAGGTATGCCCCACCCCATTTTCGGCCGCATGTGAGATAAGCTTCCGGACCACATCCATCTGGTGATATCTCGGGAAAAAGAGCGTTCGCTTGTTCAATGGATCTTTGGCTTTGCCGCCCAGTCGTACAAAATGTTCAATAATATGGGCTATGCTGTCTTTGCTGAAAACCTCCTCCCAAAGGTAGGCGGATTTATGGCCGCCCTTATTGGGGGGATTGCCTGCCCCTGAGTTATACCCTTTATTGAACGGCAAAAAGAAGGTGGATTTCCCGCTAAGTCTGGTGGTCATATAGACCTCATCCGTATCCACGGCCATGTGCACGAGACACCGGCCGAACTGGAGCAGCGGCTGATTGTTGTCCCTTGAGGTTCTATACTGCTTCTGACCGTGGAATCTCGCGGTCTGGCCGGTCCAGGGATTTTTCAATTC
>CAZFXX010000324.1:0-3791 GCA_964522985.1 uncultured Desulfobacteraceae bacterium | reverse complement strand
AGTTGTATGTTGCCGGTCAGGTCCGTTTCGAGTACCATCCCCTGGTGAATCTCTATCTCTCCATGATCGGCAATATTTCGGACGGCTCCATTCTCTTCCAGCCCAGGGTGACCTGGGACCTCCTCCAGTCCCTGCAGGTCTTGATCGGCGCGGACATCCCCTCTGAAGGCGACAACACCGAGTATGGTGGAATAACCGACCCTGTCACCCATCGTACCACCACACCTCCATATCGCCTCTACGGCGTGGTTACCTTGTATTTTTAAACGGATTTACTGACGGATGCGGGCCGCGGGTAAAGACATGATTCATCAGCTCCAGCGGATCTCCGCCGTCCGCGATGACTTTGTCGGCGATCTCAAGCACTTTCTCCTTGTTCCGGTCAATCGGATATTTTCCCTTCTTCTTGAATATTGCAGTTACTCTGAACTTTTAATAATCCGTTCCATCTCTTCTGCCGCACCTTCAGGCAATGGCATTGGTTTATGTGTTTCTAATATTTTTTTTGCCTTTTCATTTGCATTTTGCAGCATTCCCTTCGACCCCTTCTTTTCCCATACGCCTCGCATGCGTCTGTCAATGATCGTAGATTGTGCCTGCTCTGTTGCGATATGATTAAGGGTGTGCCGCTCTCCCAAAAAGTTTCCGCCGATACCGATCTTTTTTATCAGGTCTACAGCCATTAACTCATCATCAACTGATATGCCTGAAACCACCCGCTTAATCATGCCTGAAATTTCGTCATCGATAACCAACTGGCTCATGCAGAATGTCATACCCATCTCGAGCATGCCTGCACCGTATATTAAATTGGCGCCCGCCAGTGCGGGGAGAATGGCTGTTATCGTTTTTTCATGACCGATCTGAACGTCGGATATTTTTGAATCAGCCTATCCGCCGGCCACATAACACGGCAACCCATAGTAATTGGCCAGGTCTGATACCGCAGCACTGATCATTCCCAGCTCCGGAACGCCAACGACTGCCGTACCATGTCTCATATCAAACGTTGTTGTAGAACTTCCATAAATAAATGGTGTACCCGGATTAGTCATCTGTGCCAGAACAAGTCCTGCGAGAACCTCGGCATTGTGTGTAACGAGCGTGCCCGATAAAGGTAATGGGCTTGATGCACCCCCCATAGCCATAGTTAAAACAGATATCGGGATTCTGTTTCGAGCCGCCTCAATAATTACCTCACAGGCTTCTCCAATCAGTTGCAGCGGACTGGTTGGACAAACACAGAAAGAGACAATCGGCCTGCGCACTAACTCCTCTTTGCCTCCCACAACCGCTGCCGCCATTTCAATGATTTTACTTGCATGGCCGCCGTCTTCCGCATCACTATGGTAATGTTTGGAACCATAGGTAAATGCAGCCGCGGCCATATGAAGATCCTGGCTCTCGTCCGGTTTTTCCCGGGGGGTAACAGGTGCAGTCAAAACATCGATATGCGGTAATGCATCTGTTAACAGTGTTATATCTTCCATATCTTTTTGAGTTGAATCTCTCAGCTCTCCTGTTTCCAGATCAATCATATAGATACCGACACCAAAAGTCGTAATGCCGACTTCCCTGCCGCCTGCTAAAAAATCATTTTTGGGATCTCTTCCGGCTAATAATATCTGCTCAGGACATTTTGAAATCGCATCTTTCACAATATGTTGGGGGAATTTTACAACCTGGGCTTTTTTATCTACCCAACAACCGGCTCTTTCCAGTATATCCAGCGCCTCATCACACGCTACAAGGGTGCCGACTGTCTCCAAAACATCCAGTGTGGCGGCATGAATTTTTGAAAGCATATCATCTGTAAACGCTTTCAATCCCCACCCAGTTATTGAATCAGTTCCCGCTATAGGACCTTTTCTCATGGAAGTCTCCTTTAATTAAATTATACGCTTAATATTTCGGCAATTTTTTGAGCTGCACTTGCAGCATCTTCAGCATATGCATCTGCGCCAATCTGATCGGCCCACCGCTGGTTTACCGGTGCACCGCCAACAATTGTTTTATACTTATCCTTGAGGCCGGCTTCTTTCAGCTGGTCTTCCAGATTCCGCTGTGCGCTCATTGTCGTTGTTAACAAAGCACTTGTTGCAATGATATCCGCATTATTTTCCTGTGCTTTATCAATAAATGTTTCAACAGAAACATCGCGCCCCAGATCAAAAACCTTAAACCCGTTAGCTGACAAAAAAGACGCTACAATACTTTTCCCAATATCATGGATATCGCCTTTAACGGTGCCAAGGATTACCGTGCCTTTGTTTGTCACTTCAGCCGTTGGGATGGACTGGTTACAAATATCTGCGGCCGTTTTCATGGCATCTGCTGCCATTACGAGTTCCGGTAGAAAAATTTTTTCATCTTCAAACAGCGCACCTATTTTTGTAATACCCGGCACAAAACCGTCACTTAATAATTCGCCGGCCGGTATCCCGCCTTCAATTGCCTGTGTTGCAATCTCTTCGGCTTTCTCTTTATCACCTGCTATAACCGCTTTTGTTGCCTCTTTAAAAATAATTTTTTTCATAGAAATCATTTCCTTTCATCGGCCAACCACTGCCCTGAATCAGGGACAGTGGCTAATGCATACCTAAAGTTGATGCCTTTGTAAAAAGTCGAAAAATAGAATTTTAGCCACAACATATAGTGCTTAATAAAATCACCTACCACGCCCATAGGACGTGGTTTGATGAAGCCCCCTCAAAGGGGGCCAAAAGCAACCGCGATTCATATATATTACAATTCAAAATCAAGGACATAGCCACCTTGGAACGTTATGAATGTCGAATATTGAATAAGATATTCTGCCTATTTAAAAAATGGCAGAGCGAAGCGATTCCTTACTTCAACATTCGATGTTCCCTGTTCGACATTACTTCACCCCAACATTGTAAAAACCGGAGAATATACAATTTTGGGGTTCAATACCCGATTCACTTACCGGACAACAGTTCCTTGACTTTTACCACGCCGTCCTGGGCATCCTCGGCATAGGCGTCGGCTCCGATCCGGGCGGCCCAGCGGCCGGTGACAGGCGCTCCGCCCACCATGGTCTTAAATTTGTCCCGCAGACCCGCCGACTTTAACGCCTGCTCCAGGTTTTTCTGCTGGCCCATGGTAGTGGTTAAAAGCGCACTGGTCCCGATGATATCCACATCTTCCTTGATGGCCTGTTCGACGATGGTGTCCGTATCCACGTCCCGGCCCAGATCAAAGACGGTAATGCCATTGGCCCGCATCAGGGAAACCACAATACATTTCCCGATATCGTGCACGTCGCCTTTGACGGTAGCCAGCATCACCTTTCCCTTTTTTTCCTGCTGTCCGCCCTTTGCGGCCAATGCCGCATTGATCACATCGGTAGCCGCCTGCATGGCATCGGCCGCCACCATCAACTCGGGCAGAAAAAGCTGCCCCCGGCCGAACAGATCCCCTACCTTATTGATACCGGGGATAAAGGCCTGGTTCATCAGTTCCATCGGATCTCCGCCGTCTGCGATGACTTTATTGGCGATCTCAAGCACTTTCTCTTTGTTCTGAGCCACAAGCTGTTCTTTTGCTTCTTCAATAACCTGCGAATCAATCATGGTGCGCCTTCCGGATAATTTTTAATAATATGCGCATAAAGGCCCTGCATCCCGACTTCTCCTGCGCTCTTGCCGAGGGGCAGCGCCTTTATGCTTGAACTCATATAAACAGTTGACTTCAGCCGATCACTTCCTTTAATGCTTCTTCAAAAACCCCCAGCGCGATTGCGGCGTCCTCATCGCTGTGAGATGCGG
>CAZFXX010000323.1:0-3809 GCA_964522985.1 uncultured Desulfobacteraceae bacterium | reverse complement strand
GTTCCACCAGATAATCCAGACTAAAATATCGGCATAATTCCAATGCTTCTTTTGTGGTTACAATATCATCAATTTTTGGTAACTTCATTTTTTCTCTCCCGGTTTTTAAAAGGTGATTTGGAATCTGCCCTGCTATCTGATTTCAATTTATACGTGGTGAAGGTTAATCCCCATTTTGGCAAACAGGATGTCAAGATCTTCCATTGCCTTTGCCTGATGCTCTTTTACCGCTTCCTGAAACCTGTACCAATGCGTCTTTTCTTTGTTCACCCCCTCTTTCCAATAAAGCTTGTCACGCAACATGGTGAACATTGAGAGCAATCCGCTGTCAGAGTCTTTTAACCCCCGCACATCTACGCCTATTGCATCTTTAAACCATTCCGACTCATCAAAGTCACCCAGCCACGGTGTCAGTTTCCTGTAACGGTTTATGCGATCTTCACGTCGATGGTTGTAACTTCCGGAAAATGACTCCCCCATGGCATTGATCAATTGACTACATAATGTTTTCCACCCGGTATTCGCTTTTCTGTTCATTTGCTTATTATAATTTTGATATTTCCCGTAAATTTTTTTAGCAGCATCAAGGAAACGTTCTGTATTGTCAATTCCATCATTAACAAGGCGCGCATCTTCCCAACGATGGGCGGGCCAATCTGGATGATGCTCGGCGTTGGCATGCCCGATATCAGGCTTTACATCCAGATTTATATCATTAAAAAAGTCATACCAGCCAACAAAATTCTGATGAGCCCATGTGTCGGCATATGCATGCGTTGCTATTCCTATACGGTAAAGCCTCGTATCTTCAGAAGCCTTGAAAGACAAGTCAAGCATCTTATTGGCCATTTCATTATCAGGGGTTGTGTTTAATAAATGCATTTTGCCATCGCATCGGGATGCCCTTTCATCCATAGGCTCTCCAGGCACAAAGTGAAAAACAGGGTATATCCTCATTAATTTTCTTTTGGGTTTCAAAATGTTCATCGTCTGAGAAATATAGTTTTCATATGGTTTACCGCCTGACCGATTCTCTATTATCAAACACACATCATTTTCATCAACATATTCTGATGCCGTTGCAATGGTTTTGGCTTCATCATCACTAAAGCCTGCTGCTTTTGCAATTATTCCTGTCATGTAATAATGGAATTCCGTATCCATCTCCATTCCTCCTTTCAGATATAAATGTTCTCGATTTTATCTTCTTCCACTCCTGCAAATAGAATATGCGGGATAGAAAGCATGCATATGGCGTGCTGCCCGGCAATGAAGGACGCCGGCATCATTCCGGAACCTCGATATCACGCTCTTTGATCCAATCTTTGAGCGACTCCCGTTTTGTTTTCAGCCACTGGACCAGGTCTGGAGCATAAACCTGGCTCGGTTTTTTCACCCAATCCCGGGTCTTGGGGCCGGAAAGAGCAACTTCCAAATCTTTTTTGATCTCTTCCAGTTTGTCGCCGGTTTTAATGCGACACAACGCCCTGTTGAACTCGTACACATAAAACCCGCCAACCTTGTTTTTGTCACGAATCTCCATTGCGGTGGTCAACTCCTCTTTGGCCTTGGTCCAATCGGCGACTTTCTGATCCTTATAGGCAAATGCAAGTTGTCCATGGTTTCGATGGTATATATTCTTCTCGTCGCAATCGATCAGGGCTGAAAACACCGTTACTACCCGGTCGATGCAGTTATCTTTGTTCTCTTCCCTGACGTTTCGAAGCGCCTTGCGTCGAAAGGTTCGAGCCTGATCAAACGCATACACCTGCAAGCTATGAGAAGATTTGGCGATGGCCACCTTGAGTTTGTCGGGCGAGACCGGCGGTGTATCGGGATCGTCATCGAAATGTTTGTTTATAAGAGCCATGGCAGTGGCGTCATCCTTGCCTTGAACCTTGAGGTCGTCCACGCTATCCTGCAAATCCTTAATTTGCTGGCTCAGTACCTTTTCCACCAAGGCTCTGCCACCATAGCCGCCGATTAGAGCCACACCAATGAATTTGAGCAGGCTTATCGTGTTTTCCTCTGGTTTGATATCTCCGGGCAGGATCAAAAAGATAACCACTCCGCCAGCAACACCAAATAATACATCGGCAATAACCCCCGGCTCATAAATATTTTCAGATTTACGGTGTGGGATGACCAGTTTTTTATCACGGATTCCGAATAAAAGGCCGCCGAACATGCCTGAAAAACATATCAGCCATAGGGGTTTTTTCTGAATGGGCAACTTTTCATCGTCATTTTTCTTATCTTGATCATCTTTTCCAGTCTTTTCTTTTAGGTCTTGATTTCTACTTTCGTCATCCTTTGATGTGGGCTTGGGTACATGCCTTTCTGAATTAATTGTTTCGGCCAAAGTGCCCTGGGGATGGTTCATCTTTGGACGGGCATCGGATTTAATGTCTGTATCGCCTATGTTGTCCACGGTCGCTGCGACGGCTGGAACCACTAAAATCATGACAAGGATTGCAACAAATACCACCGCTATTTTCCAATCGGTAAATTTTGATGATGACATGATTTCTCCTGCTTTTTTAGTTTGTTCAACCGGGTCATTTATTATTGTGAAGCCTCCCCGTCCTAAAGGACAGGGCTTGCGGGGAGCATGCCGGTCAAGTTGCATACGCCAGGGTCTCTTCCACCGACAGTCTCAAATAACGCCAGTTGGTGTATGATCCCACCATCAACACCTGACGCTTGTCCTGCCGGCGGGAAGAGGCTATGTGCACCCAGGCTGGGCGACCGAAGTCTTCACCATACTCGTGGATCACCTGGTCTATATCCAGTTCTTTCAGGTTCAGGCACACATAGGCAAAGAGCATGAAATTAGGATTGACATCGGGCCGCAGTGCCTTGCCGGTGATCTCGGCCACCCGTGTTTTGATCTCGTCGCGCAACGCCGCCATGGAAGGCTCGGTCATAAATCGAGGCGATAGAGCGCAGTCTGCCGCCTCGCCCCGGCAGTGCTGAGAAGTAGCACTGCCGCCAACCATTTTGTTAAGCAATAGACAGCGGTACCCGGAGCTGATGCGTATCGGAAAAACCATGCGACTCCGAATCGGCTGTAGGGCGGTCTCCACCAAATATTGGAGGTTGTCGAGAATCTCATCGGGAGGATTCTCCTGCTCGGTCTTGAGTTGGCGATCTCGCTCAGCGGTGGGCGAACACAACAACTCGCCTAAAGTGAAGTTTTTAGACAGAGGCATGGACAGTTCGATCATGTTGGTCTCCTTTTAATAGGCTCAATTCTGTTCAAACCGGGTGTCTGTGTGATTGTCAGCACTTTCTGAGCCAGCTCGATATCGTCCTTATAAATGGACTAAAAATCGAATATCGCCCTTAAAATTCCAGAAATCTCCACTGGTAAGTAAAATTTAGTGTTTAATAATGCACAAAAAATTGTGCATCCCTGCCCTGAAAAATGTGCAAAAGTGAACAAAGGCTTAAAAATAATATCTTTAAATCTATATGATTTCAATCAGCTATTAGCCTGGTGCGGGAGAAGAGATTGAAGCGTAACTTTCTATGTCAGCGAACAGGAGATTAACCGGTTTTTTTTTACTTATTGAATATACAAATAAAAAGATGAATAAACCTTCTAAAAGACCGACAAACCGTTTACTTTAGATAAACATTCTGACGGTTACATTTTAAAAACAAATTCTTCATGAAAAATCCGGGTTAAAGAAATATTTTTGCAACACCTGTGCCAATAATATTTTTCTCTAAAAACCAGCAGAATTCGAGGAGAGCTTTCTCATTTTGAAGTTCGAACAACACCTTTATTTAAATCGGATTTCAGA
>CAZFXX010000322.1:0-3845 GCA_964522985.1 uncultured Desulfobacteraceae bacterium | reverse complement strand
ACCGGTAAGATAGTTGATATTAGCCGGATCGGCGACCAAAAGGAGTTCGATTTCCTCTGCCGCCATGCTTTTCTGGGTCTTTTGGATTCGATCCTGGTACTCCTGAATGGTAAATGCTGCCATTGTCATCCTTTCCACCCACGGTCGTGAATTATGATTTTAAGTTACTTGGCGAGGCGTCATAGCGGATTCTCATACCCTAAAAATTTAAGTGCAAAACGAACATGCATCTTTACACCCAGTGCCAAGGCATCCTCATCTATAGTGAAGCGCGGGTGATGGTGGGGGAAGGTCGCTTGCTTCTGCCGATTGCCGCATCCGATAAAGCAGAAAACCCCAGGAATTTGTTTGGAAAATTCCGCGAAATCATCACCAGCCATGGTTACATAGCTAACGATTGCATCGCTTTTATTCAGTATTCTCACGGCCACTGTGCTGGCCATTTCCGCCATGCCGGGATCGTTTACCAGCGCTGGCTGGTGGTGCTCCCACATCAGATCGATGTCGGTCCTAAACGCGTCACAGACTGAGGTCACGATTCTCTCAAATCGCCCGCGCGGATTTTCTTCAGATTCGCCATCGCTTTCGTAGAGATAACGCAGGGTACCGGTTAACTCTACAGTCTCGGCTATGATATTGTCTGCGGTACCGCCATTGACGGTTCCAAACATGAGCGTAGTGGGTTTCAGTGCATTGATCTCGCGGGTTTGGAGGCTTTGAACGGCGGTAATGATGTGGGCGGCAGTATTGATTGGGTCCACGCCTTCCTGCGGGTTGCCAGTGTGGCCTCCTTTGCCGACCAGACGCAGACGGAAATGATCCATTCCTCCCATAACCGGCCCGGCACTGATGCCCATTTTCCCGGTTTCTAATGGAACCCATAGGTGAAGGCCCATACAGGCATCCACTCGTGGGTTTTCCAGAACACTAGCTTTGATCATCTCCAGGGCTCCCACGGCCTCTTCATTTGGCTGAAAGACCAGTTTGACGTTTCCCTTCAGGTGGTGTTTGCACCTGTTCAGAATTTTCGCGGCCACCAACAGCATGGCCAAGTGGCCGTCGTGGCCGCAGGCATGCATTTTGCCCGGTGTCTTGGACCGGAATGGGACATCTGTTTGCTCCTGGACGGCCAGCGCGTCCATGTCGGCTCTGAGCATCAAAGTCGGTCCCGGCTGGCCGCCGTGAATCAAACCGACCACGCCTGTCTGGTTATACCTTTTTTTATCCACCTCCACGCCGCAGTTGTTGAGATAAGCTATGATTTTTTCCGCTGTGCGAAATTCCTGCAAGCCGAGTTCTGGGTGACGGTGAAAATTCCGTCGAAGCTCGATCAGTTCATCATTGAATCCGGCAATCTCTTTGTTTATATTCATATTTTTTCTCGTAGTGATTACATAAAAACCAGATCTCTCAAGAACAAAGCACTCTGCGAAATCGTCTATCGCCTCATACCCAACCCCTTAGTTTCATGGCCTTTTCTATCTTTTTCAAGGCACTGATCCAAGTGCCGGTCCGTAGCGAAGCGCCCTTGTGAGCTCTGGCTGTTTCGGCTGCATCGCGGTATGCCGCCAGTATCCGTTTTTCCAGCATGGCGTTGACCGTCTGCAGATCCCAGTACTGGTCCGAAAGCCCCTGGGTGCGCTCGAAGTGACAGACTGTGGCTCCGCCGCTGTTGGCAACCACATCGGGCACGATGGTCACATCCTTTTCGGCCAGGATCTCATCGGCCTCCGTGGTCACCGGGCCGTTGGCCCCTTCAACGATTAGCCGGGCTTTGACGTTTTCGGCATTGCCTTTGTGGATGACGCTCTGGATGGCGGCCGGGACAATGATGTCGCATTCGATACCGAAAATATCTTCGTTACTGACCGGCTGAGTGCCGGGAAAATTGACCACTTTGCCCGTTTCGGCCACATGGGCTTTAAGAGCCCCAATCTCGATACCGTTTGCATTATAGATGCCGCCGAACACATCGCTCACCGCAACGATTCTGACCCCTTCGGCATCGAGCAGTTCTGCCAGAGCAGATCCGACCTGACCGAAGCCCTGAACTACGGCGCTGCTCTTGGAGATAACCATGCCGAGATCTTCGACTGCGGCCTTCAACGTGATGAATACACCACGACCGGTGGCCGCTTCACCGCCTGCCGAGCCGCCCAAAATAGTCGGTTTGTCATTGATAGCCGCCGGGCAGTGGTTGCCGGTAATTTGCTCGTATTCGTCGAGCATCCAGGCCATAGCCTGCTCACCGGTGCCGATGTCGGCGCCGGGAACATCGGCCCAGGGGCCCTTGGGTGAAAGAGCGCGCACAAAGGCTCGCACCAACCGCTCCATGTCATTTTCGGTCAATTCAGCCGGATCAGCCTGGATGCCGCCCTTTGCACCGCCCGCGGGGATGGCCGCCGCGCAGTGTTTTATGGTCATGAAGAGCCCTAGGGCCTTGATTTCATCCAGGGTCAAGTTGGGACGGATGCGCGTCCCATTGCGGCACGGCCCCAGGGCGTCGCAGTAGTGGACACGATAGGCGGGAAAAACCTTGAAGGAGCCGTTGTCGAGTTTCAAGGGTATGCGAAACTGCTGAATTCGTTTCGGTTCTTGAAGGATTTCCATGACTCGGTCGTCAATACCGCCGATTACTCCAGCATGATTGAGGGTATTAATCGCAACTTTAAAAACATTATCCATTTTGATTACCTTGATTATATTTCTATATTTGAGCCGAATCCCGAAATCCGGCCTTTGCAAAAAACCGCACCGGCTCAGGGATTTAGGCTAAAGGGGCCTATCAGGACTCCCACTTGAGTCGTTAGGAGAAAATCCAAAACAATTAGCCGACCACCGGCAAGATCAGATCCTCTGGACCCTTTTCCGACAGTTTCATCTCCGAAGCATGCTCGGCCATAATTTCTTGGAAGATGGCGGCCTCCTTTACTTTTTCTCTCATGAATTCGGCATGCCAGCTCTCCTGAACCCACGGTTTGTACATCTCTGCCTGACAAGTACCCGGTTCTATTTTAAAATAACAGGGGGATGCGACCCTTGCGATTTCCATTGATTCATAGATCCGCCACATTCCTCCTTCGGCATCGGTGATGAACATGTAGATATCAATCGGAAAGTCTACGGCCTTGCGCATACCCGCCAAGATGGGAAGTGAAACATCGGATGTCGGATTTGCGGAGTTGGCCCCCATTTTTTCGATTACTTTAAAGCCTGCGGCACTGCAGTATCCGGCAAAAGCCGACCATTTGAATATTGTATCCTTGGGGATAAAGCCTTCTTCGCGCATACGCGTAACGATAGAAAGAATCCCTTCATCCAACACGAGAAAACCCCTCATGCCGCACTCTATATTCCTTATCATATCAGCCAGCCAGTGCGATATGCTGTCAGATCCCCGCAGACGCATTCCAACCATGGACCCTTCGTCAAAACCGGATGCTTTGGCCCCTGCATCCCATGCCTTACGAGGTCCTATTGTGCTAATTACTTCTATTTTCTCCTCGCGTCCCATTTTCGCGATGGCCTTTAATTCCTCGCGATCGACACATGTAGACCCACCGACCGTGACGACTGCGCGGTGGATGTTCACATTTCTCTTATGTGCCTCATCGATCATGGCTTCCATCGTAGACGCACGCTCAACTCCGGAAATTTCAATTCTCCAATTTCCGCCGTCCGGAAACGTTTTTGTTGAAGTCGGCAAATCATAACCGTCGCGACCGGGAAGACCCATTTTTCCCATGAAATCCTGAATTTTTTTCAATGTGTCAGACATATTTTTTCTCTCCGTGATTTTTAACAATTAATTAAAAAGAGACAATCATCAACACAGATTTTCGCAG
>CAZFXX010000321.1:0-3864 GCA_964522985.1 uncultured Desulfobacteraceae bacterium | reverse complement strand
CCATTGCCGGTATCGGTTCAAAGGTGTGTATGATGCATGCAAAAATCCATGCATGCACACTCCCCCATAACCATATCATAATCTTTAGGGGCAAACACCAGCGTACGCCAAGCTCACTTTTATTTCTCGGCAGTATCTTTTCAGGATACTCTTCCGTCCATATTTCAAAAAGATTGAAAACCACCTCGCCGGTGTGCTGAAAAACACGCAAGGCCAGCGCAAGGTGAAGACCGACAGTCCGATACCTGCCGCCAAGCTGCGCAACATTGTCAATCAGCTTCTTTGCAGAAAAACTATTTATAAACAAAACTGAATAAGGCAGAAAGATAATGATATTGATAAAAATTCTGATCAACTTGAAGCTGATGGCTTCTTTTGACATTCCCGCTGCCAGAATTGGGAAAAACCCGCGCATAAGTGCACCCAGAATGGCAACAGTAAGTGCCAGCGTGAATGCGGCACCCAGGTAAACGAGCAGTTTATTTTTACCCGCACAGAGAAGTACGATCATCCAGACACAGCATGCATAGCCGGCCCAGACACAAATATACGCGATTTCCAGCGTAAACAGGCCGGTTTCCAGTAGGTTCCGGACAAGTAACCCGGTGGGCCAGCCCGAAAAGCCCGGCAGCCCAAGAATCAAAAGCAATAAAAATTTAAGCCACCACGGCATGGCCTTTTTTATACCAGCATGTCCATCCATTTACATTTTCCTGATAACAACGGTATCCCGGCCATTCCGGGAAAGATGACAGCGCGAATGAACCATGCTTTGCCACCACCTGGCATGATGGGATATGAGAACCACTGCAACCTTTAAATTCCCGGCCGTCCGGCACACCGCCTCCACCAGCTTTCGGGCAATTGATCGGGACAGACCCCAGCCGGGCTCATCCAAGATCAGCACGGAAGGCCGTGTCGCCAACCGTTCCGAAATAAGGCTGATTTTTGCCTGTAAAAGGGTGCAGTGTTCGGATGGTGGCCCAAGGGCTTCATGGTGTGCAGGGTAATCTTTGGTGTATTCCCTTATTGTCGTGTCAATCTCATTATAAATTTTTCCGGCCACTTGCCTTTTTTGGCCGTCAAAACGAAATACCCAATCCATATGACCGTCTATCGACTTTCCGAATAACTGGTCGATGGCGTCCTGAAAAATCAACCGGGACCAGCCGTTGCCATTGGGTGATTGAATCGAAACCGCACCGCTGAAAGGTTTGATGATCCCGGATAGAACTTTGGCAAAAATACTTTTCCCGACCCCGTTATCACCCGTGAGCAACACCGGCGATTGAAGATCAAGGGTTTCACAGCCACCTGTATAATATTCGATTCTTGAGGCGGGGTGATAGGATGGAAACCGGATTTCTTCAAAAATGATAACCGGATCCTCGAGTGATAAACACCAGCCAACGACAGGCATCCGATGTACAAGCGCTTCTGGCGCTTCATTCACTTCATCGATAAAAGGTTCCCCTTCAAGCAGCGCGACATCCACAAAGCAGTGCTTTTCATCATAATATCCAACCAGTTTTTCCCAGTAATGGTACCGATTCTCATTAAGCCAGTGTATGGGGCTGCACGCCACTATCCCATCGACATAGGGAAGCATAGCTTTTGCTTTGGCAAAATTGAGCAGTAGTGTCTCCCCTCCGGAAAGTGAGATAACCGGCTGCGTCGCTTTCTCTTCCCCAAGGCCGAAATAGTCGAGCAATTCATAAATTTTAGTTTCATCGATAACTTCGGATGAAAGTGAGAGGGCCGAAGATAAGACATCTATAGCCCTTGGAAAAGAAAGCCCCTGGACCGGATCAGGCAGTATGTGAACAGATTCGATTTTGTCGATTCTGCTGTGATAGGTGTTTGACCACATTCCAAGATCTTTGAAGAAAGCGCCTTTTCCAAAGGTCATTCTCGGAAGATGCACACCGGTTTTGTGCGTAAAATAGGAGACCTGTTGCTCAAATGAGTTAAACCGGCTGATATGGGTGTTGTTCACTGTTATACTCAGTTCATTCTACGGACCGTGGGACACGGAACCCGATATGGGTAGCCTTATCGGCGCCCTTCATGACAAATCAAAATCAAGTTATGCTTTGTTAATGATGAAAATGCCCCATCTAATTTCATGTTTCCAACCTTCAATTCCAGCATCCCGAATTAGCCAAAAATCAACGGTCTTTAAAAAAGTGTAAACCGTAAATAAGACCTGCTAATTTAGTTTGAAAAAGAATACAGGGTTTGATAGACAATAACAGATACAGTTTTTCAATAAATCAACCATAACAGATCACACCATGCCGACACTGCTAACGAATCAAAACATCAGAGAGTACCGATATATACAATTAGCGGCAGCCCTCGAAAGCAAAATCATTACCGGCGTATACCGGACCGGAGAAAAGCTTCCCTCAGTGCGGAAGCTGCATCACAGAACCGGGTTCAGCATCACAACCGTTTATCATTCCCTCATCGAACTTGAAAAACGTGGTTATGTCGAGGCCCGGCAGAAATCAGGGTTTTATGTCAAACCCCGGCTTCAGCACATTCTACCCTCCCCGACGCTGAAACGGCACCAACCTGTAGCTAAAAAGGTGAATATCAACGCTATTGCGGCAGCCATCGTAGAAGCCATGGGAGACCGGAAAATCCTGCAGCTCGGCGGCTCGGTCGTGGCCCCCGGTCTGCTGCCCCATAAAGAACTCAATCGAATCATCAAATCCATTTCTCCTAAACAACTCACCGACCTGATGACAATGTATGAAAACCCATCGGGAAACCTGATGCTTCGCCGGCAACTGGCCCAGAGAAGCATCGATATCCTACAAAAAACCGGTATCGAAGATATAGTGGTGACCAGCGGGTGCATTGAGGCGGTGCGTTTATGCCTCCAGGCCGTGGCAAACCCGGGAGACACGATTGTCGTAGAATCGCCGACCTACTCCTGGTTTCTTCAGATGATCGAAGATTTGAACATGCTCGCCCTTGAATTGCCCACCGACCCTTCATCCGGTATCGACCTCAACTCTTTAGATAGGGCCACACAGACACACCCCATCAAGGCAGCCATCCTCGTGCCCAACTTTCACAATCCATTGGGTTTCCTGATGCCCGATGAAAAAAAAAGGCGCCTTGTGGCCTTTATGAATGAAAGAAAAATACCGATCATCGAAAACGATATCCACGGCGATCTCTATTTTGAGGGTCAGCGTCCCGCCACGCTGCAATCTTTCGATAAAACCGGCATGGTTTTATACTGCAACTCATTTTCCAAAACCCTCTCCCCCGGTCTGCGCATTGGATGGACGGTACCGGGAGCCTTCCATGACCGCGTTTTGCAGCTTAAAATAAACACCGGCATCGCATCGCCCGGCATTACCCAGCATGTGGTCGCCGAATATTTAAGGGGCGGTTCTTATGAACGTCATTTGAGAAATTTGCGCACAACACTGAAAAATCAGGTCCGCAGCGTCTCCCTGTCGGTTGCCGGGCACTTCCCCGAAGGCACCCGCATAACCGCACCGAAAGGAGGGCTCATGCTGTGGATAGAGATGGACGACAAGGTAGATGGCCTCAAGTTATTTCACGCAGCCATGGAGAAAAGGATCTCCATCTTGCCCGGATCCATGTGCTCCTCCACCCGGCAGTATCATAATTGTATCCGTATCAGTTGCGGGTTTCCCTGGAGTGAAAAGATCAAAAACGGCATCAGGACCCTTGCAAAAATTGTCAAAAAGATGTCCTGAAATAAGGATGGCAACAACCCGCTTGAAAAACGAAACCCCGAAATCTGGTTTGAACAAAAAAATACGGCATGGCAACTTATTATTGACCATACAATCGACCCCGAATAAGAGATGTTTGCGT
>CAZFXX010000320.1:0-3874 GCA_964522985.1 uncultured Desulfobacteraceae bacterium | reverse complement strand
ATCGACTGGAAATAACACTCAGGCCCGATCTGTTTGATGCCGAAGGCGAAAAGGTCCGGCAAAAGGCAGCGGATTATCTTGGTATCAGGCTGGAAAAGGTACGCACCGTTCAAGTTGTTACTATTGATGCCGATTTTACAAAAGAGCAACTGGAAATCGTTCAACGGGAGGTTTTTACCAACCCGGTTATCCAGATTTCCTCTTTTGATCCGCTGGATCTTGATTTTGACTGGACGATCTGGGTTGGTTTTCGTGCCGGTGTCCGGGACAACCCCGGCAGCACTGCCATCGAGGCGATTGAAGATGTTCTTAAAACCGATTTTAGCACAATGTCCGCCGTCTACACTTCGCGGCGTTACTGCCTGCAGGGTCGGGGTCTGATTTATGAGGATGTGAATAAAATTGCCGGAGAATTGCTGGCCAATAATATTATCCAGCAATGGAAAGTCTTTCCAAAAGAGACATGGGACCCGGAAATCGGTATCGGCCTGATTCTTCCCAGGGTTAAACTTGACCATGAACCCACCGTCACCACCATTCCGGTGGACAGTGATCAAGCTTTGCAAGAGGTCAGCTACCAGCGGTCTTTGGCACTTAACCCGGCCGATATCCCAACGGTTCGTGCCTATTTTATCGATAAAAAAGTTCAGCAGGCAAGAGCCGTCCTAGGGCTGTCCGATCCAACCGATATTGAGCTCGAGTATATTTCCCAGGCCCGCAGCGATCATTGCAATCACAATACCTTTCAAGGTGTTTTTGAATACCATGATTTAGATACCGGAAAGACGGAAACGGTGGACAATCTGTTTAAAACCTGCATTCAAGCCCCGACCCTGGCCTTGAAGGAAAAAAAAGACTGGGTTATTTCCGTGCTGTGGGACAATGCCGGGGTGGGGCGGTTTGACGAGGATCATTATTATACTATTACCGGTGAGACCCATAACTCTCCGTCCAACATGGAGGCTTACGGCGGTGCCATCACCGGCATTGTGGGCGTGTATCGCGACCCCATGGGCACCGGGCTAGGGTCGAAGTTGATTATGGGCAGCTATGGATACTGTGTGGGCCCCAGGGATTACAGCGGCAGCCTTAAGCCGCGGCTCCATCCCCGGCGCCTTTTAGACGGCGTGATCGAGGGTGTCCGGGATGGCGGTAATAAAAGCGGTATCCCCACCACCTTTGGACAGGTCCTTTTTCATCCGGGCTATATGGGCAAATGCCTGGTTTTTGTAACGGCGCTGGGGATAATGCCGGCCCGGATCAACGGAAGACCGTCAGCGCTGAAAAAAACCTCGCCGGGTGAGTTGGTGATCATGTGCGGGGGCCGGGTGGGAAAGGACGGCATCCACGGGGTGACGGCATCGTCGGAAATTTATTCGGCAGATACCCCGGCCGGACATGTGCAGATCGGCGATCCCTATACTCAGAAAAAGATGCATGACTTCCTGCTGGAGGCCCGGGACAAAGGGCTGATACGGTTTATCACGGACAACGGCGGCGGTGGTCTGTCTTCGTCAGTGGGAGAGAGCGCACTTTTTTCCAATGGCTGTGAAATTCAGTTGGACAAGGTGCCTTTAAAATATGATGGCCTGGACCAGTGGGAGATCTGGATTTCGGAATCCCAGGAACGGATGACCGTGGCCATTGCGCCTGAAAATCTTGAACAATTCATGACACTTTCGCTTTGCCATGCCGTGGAAAGCACGGTGATTGGGAAATATACGGATACAGGGAAGCTTCACATCACTTACAACGGCAGAACATGCGCCTATGTGGATCTGGATCTTTTGACGGGCCGGTTTCCCCAGTGGGAATTTAAAGCGCAGTGGCAGCCGCCTGAAAATCGGGGGCTGACCGAGCCCGTGCTGCAGCGACCCGGTAACTATAACGCCCTTTTGCTGGACCTTATGGGCCGGCCGAATATCTGCTCCAGAGAGTGGATTACGCGTCAATATGACCATGAGGTTCAGGGTTCCAGTGTCATTAAACCGCTGGTGGGGGCGCAGCGGGATGTCAACAGTGATGCGTCTGTGATCCGGCCGGTGTTGAGTTTTTCAAAAGGTCTGGCTTTTGCCCAGGCCCTTTTGCCGTTCTATTCGGCTATTGATGCCTTTCATATGACCACCTGTACCATTGACGAGGCCGTGCGCCGTCTGCTCGCGGTGGGCGCCGATTTTGAACAGATCGGGGGTGTCGATAATTTCTGCTGGCCCAATATTCAGTTCCATCCGGATAAAAATCCGGACGGCAGATTCAAGGCGGCACAGTTGGTGCGATCCTGCCGGGCCCTGCGTGAAATGTGCATGGCCTATGAAATCCCGCTGCTGTCCGGCAAGGACAGCATGTATGTAGACGGTCATCTGCCCGGGCCTTATAACGAATCCCACAAAGTGTCTGCTCCGGCAACGCTCCAGTTTTCCACCACCTCTATCGTGGAAGATATTCAAAAATGCGTGACCATGGACTGCAAGATGGCCGGGGACCTGGTTTATGTTATCGGAAATACCCGCAATGAACTGGGCGGATCTGAATATTATGAACATCTGGGCTATACAGGACTGAATGTTCCCAGGGTTATTGCTGAAGAGTTTGTAAAAACCTATAAGGCACTGGGAAAGGCGGTTGATCAGGAGCTTGCGGCATCCATCCACGGTATCTACCGGGGTGGCCTGGGCGTCCATTTGGCCCTGGTGGCCATGGGCGGTAATCTGGGCATGGACGTGGAACTCGGACCTGTGCCGGTTAAGGGCGTACTTCGCAGTGACACCCTTTTATTTTCCGAATCAGCCGGCCGGTTTGTCGTTACTGTAGACCCGCTCAAAAAAGCGGAATTTGAAAATATCTTTGACGGTCTTGTCTTAGGGTGTATCGGCAAAATAACCGGAGAACCTGATTTTGTTATCAGAGATCTTAAGCGCAGGATATTTTTGTCGGTTTCCGTCGCTGATCTCAAGGCCGCCTGGAAACAGCCCTTTGGAGATTTGATATGAACAATGTAAACGTACTGGTGCTTACAGGTTATGGCCTGAACTGTGATAATGAAACCGCTTATGCCTTTGAATCAGCCGGCGCAAGGGCCGAAAAGGTTCATATTAATTCAGTGATTGACGGATCCGTGTACCTGGAAGAATATCAGATTCTGGTGTTTGGTGGTGGATTCAGCTGGGGGGATGATCACGGGGCCGGTGTGGTTCAGGCCGTACGCTTCAAAACCCATATGGGTGACAGGCTTCTTGAATTCGTGGCACAGGGAAAACTGGTGCTTGGGATCTGTAACGGGTTTCAGACCCTTGTGAATCTGGGACTTTTGCCCGGTTTTAACCATGATTATACCCGGCGGTCGGTGGCCCTGACCTTTAATGACTGCGGCAATTTTCGCGATGACTGGGTTTATTTGAAAATCAATCCTTCAACCCCCTGCGTTTTTACCCGGGGCTTGGCGCAGATCGAGCTGCCTATCCGTCACGGCGAGGGAAAATTCTGCGCGGACCCGGCCCTTATCCATCGCCTTGTCGACAACAAACAGGTGGTCCTCCAGTATGCCTTGCCCGATGGGATGGCCGCCGGGCAGCAATTTCCCTGTAACCCCAACGGTTCGGTGGCTGACATTGCCGGTATCTGCGATCCCACCGGTCGCATCTTCGGCCTCATGCCCCATCCCGAAGCCTATAACCACTGGACCAATCACCCCAACTGGACCCTGAAAAAAGAGCAGGCCAGGCGGGAGAAAAAGGCATTCGGCAACGGGCCGACCCCGGGTATCCGGATGTTTGAGAATGCCGTGGCGTTTATGAAAAAAGACTGAAGGTAGAAGGCATTCTGTCTATTGGTGGGCACAGCCCACCCTACGATTTTCCATTCAGCCGATTTCTGA
>CAZFXX010000319.1:0-3875 GCA_964522985.1 uncultured Desulfobacteraceae bacterium | reverse complement strand
ATCTGGGTGGCGAAGACTTTGACCTGCGGCTTATTGATTATCTGGCCGATGAGTTCAAGAAAGACCAGGGCATTGACCTGAGAGGTGACAAAATGGCCCTGCAAAGACTCAAAGAAGCGGCCGAAAAAGCGAAGATGGAACTTTCCACAGCCATGGAGACCGATGTTAACCTGCCGTTTATCACGGCCGATGCCAGCGGCCCCAAACACCTGAACGTCAAGATTACCCGTGCAAAACTCGAGGCATTGATCAGCGATTTGCTGAATAATCTTGAAAAACCCTGCCGCATCGCCATGAAGGACGCTGGTTTGAACGCCACTGACATCAATGAGGTGGTTCTGGTCGGCGGCATGACACGAATGCCGGCGGTTCAGAAACGAGTCCAACAGATATTCAACAGAGAACCCCACAAGGGTGTAAACCCGGATGAGGTAGTGGCTACTGGTGCCGCCATCCAGGGTGGTGTTTTAAAGGGTGACGTCAAAGATGTCCTGCTTCTGGACGTAACACCGCTTTCTCTGGGGATCGAGACGCTGGGCGGTGTCATGACCCGGCTCATTGAAAAAAATACCACCATTCCCACCAAGAAGAGTCAGGTCTTTTCTACGGCTGCCGACAGCCAGCCGGCCGTTTCCATTCATGTGCTCCAGGGAGAACGGGAGATGGCAGAGGGGAACAAGACCATGGGGCGATTTGAACTGGTGGGGATTCCACCGGCACCCCGGGGTGTGCCCCAAATTGAAGTGACCTTTGATATCGATGCCAACGGTATCGTGAAAGTATCTGCCAAGGATATGGCCACGGGCAAGGAACAGTCCATTCAGATCACTGCATCCAGCGGTCTCTCCCAGGAGGAGATCGATAAACTGGTCAAGGATGCGGAACTGCATTCTGAAGATGACAAGCAAAAGAAAGAACTGGTAGAGGCGCGCAACCAGGGTGATGCACTGATCTACCAGACCGAAAAATCAATGAAAGATCTGGGCGACAAGGTGGATGCGGAAACCAAAAGCAAGGTCGAGGCAACTATTGAACCCCTAAAAAAGGCGATCGAAGGAAATGATTTGGCCGATATCAAACGCTTGAGCGAAGCGTTGACCCAGGCATCCCATAAGGTTGCCGAAGCCATGTACCAGAAGGCTTCTCAGGAAGCCGGTGCCCAGCCGGGTGATGCCGGTACTGAAGGCGGACCCCAGCCGGGTCCAGGTGCTACAACCCCTGAAGACGATGTTGTGGATGCCGACTTTGAAGAGGTCAAAGACGACAAAAAATAACCGATTTTATCGGAAAGCAATAAAAATTAAAAAAACCTGCCCATGACTGGGCGGGTTTTTTTAATACCCGGGTCGGGCCGGATGGGGTGGGGAGGATAGCAATGAAACAATAACAAAAATCGGAATATGAAGAATTGGTAATTCGACATCCCCTGTTTGACATCAGATCCGTTTTTTTGTGTCCTATCAAATGGTTTGGATTTTCAATATCGGATATCACGGCGTTTTATAAGCTGTTTTCCAGGGAAGACAACCCTTGGAAATGTTTAACGACAGTACTTGCCCTGCATAGAATTCCTTGTTTCCAGAGTCTGCCGGATCAGGTTCAGGGTTTCCGTTTTTTTAAGGGACCATTGAGGCGCCACCAGTTCTTCGGGATGCGGGTCACCGGTCAGTCGCTGGATCACAATGTTCGACGGAATTCGTTCCAGAAAATCGCAGACCATGTCCACATACGCTGTCTGCTCCAAGCAGGTATACCGCCCTTTTCGGTAAAGATATTCCATGGGTGTCCCCTTGACGACATACAGAAGGTGCAGCTTGATTCCGTCAATACCCATGGACGTTATAAAATCCGCGGTTTCAAGCATGTGGCGCCGGTCCTCACCGGGTAACCCCAGTATAATATGGGCGCAGATCATAATGCCCCTATTTTTTGTCAGGGTTACGGCATTTTTAAAACATTGCACGTCATGCCCGCGGTTAATACGTTTAAGCGTTTGGTCATGGGCCGACTGCAGACCATATTCAATCCAGATCAGATAATTCGCGGCATATACCTGTAAAAGATCCAAAATCGCCTCGTCCACGCAATCAGGGCGGGTTCCGATAGAAAGGCCCACGATATCATCAACGGCCAGGGCTTCTGAGTAGAGCGCCTGTAAAGTGGACAGCGGTGCGTAGGTGTTGGTATAGGATTGAAAATAGGCGATAAATTTTTTAGCCTTGTACCGCCTGGCCAGTACCTGACGACTTTTTAAAAGCTGATCAGTCACCGAAAGTCCCAGCGCATGTGCACCGGTCCCCGACCCCCTGGCATTGCAATAACTGCATCCGCCCCTCGAGATGGTGCCGTCCCGGTTCGGGCAGGAAAAACCGGCATCAATACTGATTTTCTGGACCCGGCACCCGAACAGATTTCTAAGGTAACTGTTTAAGTCGGTATATCTTTTATCATGCAAAGCCATGGTGTTGCTTGACCTGTAGTTAAAGCGGTTATATACTTTATAATTGAATAATGAAAACATTCTGTCGAATCTACTTATAAAAAGACAGCGCAGAGCGATACTGCAAATTTTCAATTCTCACTATTCAATATTCAATTTAGTTAAGGTATTCAATTGGTTCTGGCTTATCTGGGTTAACATTACCATAGCAGGCCGGTTCATACAACAGGCAAGCTGCTGCTTTTTACAAACGGATAGATAATGAATTTCAGTTCAAAAAAATATGACATCATCGTGGTGGGGGCCGGTCATGCCGGATGCGAGTCGGCCCTTAGCGCGGCCCGCATGGGCTGCAAAGTCCTGCTCACAGCCATAGATCTTGATAAAATAGCTGCCATGCCCTGCAGCCCTTCCATCGGTGGTATGGCCAAAGGACAACTGGTCAGGGAAATCGATGCACTGGGCGGCGAGATGGCCCGGGTGACGGACAAAAGTGCCATCGCATACAGGACGTTGAACACCAAAAAGGGACCGGCAGTACATTCCTCGCGTACCCAGAACGATAAAAACCGCTACCATATCGTAATGAAGGCGGTCCTTGAAAATCAGGCCGGTCTGGACCTTAAACAGGCTATGGTTGAACGCCTGGTAACCGAAAACGGAAAAATAATCGGCGTAGAGGATGCCACGGGATTCGGGTATCTTGCACCGATGGTTGTTCTGGCGACAGGAACGTTTTTAAGCGGGCTTGTACACATCGGATTCAAGTCGATCAAGGCCGGGAGGGCCGGAGAATTTGCTTCCTATGGCCTGCCCGCGGATCTCAGAAAGCGGGGATTTGATCTTGGCAGACTCAAGACCGGTACGCCGCCGCGTCTCAAAAAATCAAGCATTGATTTTACCGCGTTTAAAACCCAGGCGCCCGAGAAAGATCCGCGACCGTTTTCCTTTTTTACCCGGCAGATTACCCTGCCCCAGTTGCCGAGTTATATCGGTTATACCAATCCTGGAAGCCATGACCTGGTACGCAGAAATCTTGAAAAGTCTGCCCTGTACGGGGGAATGATAAAGGGCCGGGCCGCCCGATACTGTCCCTCTTTTGAAGACAAGATTGTCCGTTTCCCTGAAAAAGAGCGGCACCAGGTAATCCTCGAACCCGAGGGGCTGGAGACCCAGGAGATATATTCCAGCGGTCTGGGCAACAGCCTGCCCGTGGAGATTCAAATTCAGTTCGTAAGGTCTGTCAAAGGGCTTGAAGAAGCCGAGATCATGCGGCCGGCCTATGCCATCGAGTATGACTATGTAAACCCGCTGCAGCTCAAATCGACCCTTGAGACCAAAAAAGTTGCCGGATTGTTCATGGCCGGGCAGATCAACGGTACTTCCGGTTACGAGGAGGCGGCGGCCCAGGGAATGTGGGCCGGGATCAATGCCG
>CAZFXX010000318.1:0-3882 GCA_964522985.1 uncultured Desulfobacteraceae bacterium | reverse complement strand
TCCATTAGCGGATATCGGGAGCAGGGCTATGAAGTTATCACGTTTTAAACACCTGTCAAAAAACTCGGCGAGCCCGGGTCGGACCGAGCCATCAGCCCGATTTTTCAGGATAAATATTCCAATATAAACTGTTTTTTTGCCTTAAAGTGCTCATTTTGCCATCGAAATTGCTGTTGTAAGGGGCTTTGTTTTCTTTAAGCTGATAAACATCTCCTGCACTGACGACCTTTCTGCACGAATGTCCCCCATGACGTCCCCTACGCAAAATTCAGCACTCACAACTTTCATATAAAAATAATAGGGCCTTGATCATTGTTTGGACCACACTCCAAAAAAGGCTGAGGCCTGAATTCCGAATTCCGAAGGAATGAAGGTTTCCGGCCGAAACGATGATCAAGGCCTAAAATCAAAAACGTGTCAATGGCGCTTGTCTTGTCCTGAAGAACGCCGAAGGTTTATTTGAACCACCATCTTTCAGCGTTGTGTTGACCATCCGCTTCCATGTGGCCGGAGATGGCGCCGTGGCCGATCTTGTCGGACAGTGCCTCGACGATCTGGGCGAACATGGGAATGATCGTCCCGCCTTCATCTTTGCATATTTCCTGCATGTCCGCATACATCTGTGCCCGTTTTTTTTCGTCAAGCTCCGCCTTGGCATCTATCAGCAAGTTGGTGAATTTCTCATGATCCCAGTGCGCATCATTCCACGGCGCGCCGGATGCATACGCCGTGGAAAACATCATGTCTTCGGTGGGGCGTCCACTCCAGTAGCACATACAGAACTCTTTCTTTGTCCAGACGTTGCTCCAGTAGCCGTCACTGGGTTCCCGCACCACATTGATTTTAATACCTGCTTTTTTAGCATGCTCCTGAAACAGGATGGCGGCATCGTCCGCACCCGAAAAAGCAGCTTCGGCGCTGTGCAGGTTAAACCTGTGGCCCCCCATGCCGGCTTTTTTCATGTAGTATCTGGCTTTGTCCGGATCGTACTGTCGTTGTTGAAGGTTTTTGGCATGATAGCGGTTGACCGGTGCAATGGGGTGATCGTTTCCAACTTCGCCGTAGCCTTTCAGGATTCGTTTCACCATATCATCGCGATCCACGGCGTACTTGAGACCCAGACGGACATTATTGTCGTCATACGGTTTCATTTTGGTGTGCATGGGCATGGTGTAGTGGAATGTAGCGGTCACTGCGCTGATTTCAATGCCTTTTGACCGTTTCAGGAGATGGACGGTTTTCCGCTCACAGCGGTCCATGAAGTGAATCTGCCCTGTCTTGACGGCGCTGGTCCTGGCATTGACATCGTTGATGGCAAGGGTTTCCACCTTGTCGAAATGAGCCCGACCCGCTTTCCAGTAGTTTGGGTTTCTTCTGGTGATGGCGGTGACACCCGGTTCCCATTTTTCAAGTATGTACCCACCTGTACCGATTCCTTTTTCGAATTCCATTCCCTTTGTGCCTGCCTTGAACACAGGCAGATGGTAATCACTCATGATAAATGGAAAGTCGGCAACGCCTGCGTCAAGCTCAAAAATCACCCGATGTTTACCATCGGCCCTGATGTCCGTGATCGGTTTCAGAAAAGGTTTGGCAGCAGACTTGGAGTCTTCTCCCCGATGGTGGTTCATGGTATAGATCACATCTTCTGCATCCAGAGACTTTCCGTCGTGAAACTCCACCCCCTTGCGCAGGTTGAAGATCCATTTTTTGGCATCCGGAGAGGATTCCCAGCTCTCGGCCAGTTCCGGCACGGGCTGAAAATTGTCGTCGATCTCAATCAGGCAGTTTCTCAGTTGAAATTCCACATTGATGTTCCAGCTGGATGTGTGGGTGGCTGGATCCAGTGTGTCGCTTGTGGAACCGCCGGTCTGAGCCTGTATAAAATGTCCGCCTTTTTTGGGCACGGACGCCGCTGCCCTGCGCGGCAGCAAGGCCGAGGATATCGCCACAGTCAACCCCAGGGCCGCCGCCTGGGATAAGAATTGTCTCCTGCTGATTTTGCCTTCTACAAGCAGTTTTTCCAGAAAATTTAATGCGCTCATTGGTTCCTCCTCTACTTTTTAGGGGTTACGTTCAATGCGAAATCAACTTGCCGGCTTTTTAAAAAGCCGCAATTTTGGGATGTTGATTACTTTTCCGATATCTGGTTTAAATTGATGATCCTGTCTCAATTTGTATGGAGCCATAAGATTCTGAATTAATATTAAATAATATACAATAGCATTGATGGAAAGTATAAAAATTTTTATTTAATTTAAAATCAATAGGTTATAGTGCCAAATATCTCGCCCGATATTTTCCGGGTGGGCCGTCCGGTAATGGTCTCCCAGCTCCGTTGGCGGTGGTATTCTATCACTGCGTTCAAGTAAGCCGCTACGCGGTAGATATATAGTGTCCATCCGGAGACATAAGTTACTGGTATAAATAAAAAAAATACATTTTATGGTAATTTTTTTTTTAAAGTGTAGTATATAGTGGATCCAACTGTCAAGACAGTTTTTTGCTCAATTTAAGCGTCAAATTCGGATGAATTTTTCAAGAAAATTTAATCCGGTTCTTAAATGCAGTTTCTGATTTACCACTAACACTAGCGGAGGTAAAAATCAGGTCCGAGAATGGGCTTTCAAATAGCCATGTCGGAGGAGTCGACTTTTGCCGGAGCGGGTTTGTTGGAACATCGCTTTTATTCGCAACGGAACTTATCAAATTCATAATTTTTTCTTGATGTATTCTTATCATCCCACCAACCTCAATTGATTTTCACCATAATATATTTCAGCTGGGGTTTGCCCATTATACCTCTGGTGAGGTCGTTCATGGTTGTAAAAATCGAAATATTTTTTCAGGGACTTGTGCAGCTGCTCAATGGATTGAAATTCGTTTACATAAATTTCTTCATACTTCACACTGCGCCACAACCGTTCGATGAAGATATTGTCCATAGCCCGGCCTTTCCCGTCCATACTGATTTTGATGTCCTTATTTTTCAAAACTTTTGTAAACTCGCAACTCGTATATTGGGGTCCTTGATCCGTGTTAAATATATAGGGTGTCCCATGACATCGCAGTGCCCTTTCCAGAGCGGACACACAAAATTCATTGTCCATGGTTATTGAAAGTTCCCAGGAAAGAACATAACGACTATGCCAGTTTTTCAACATCATCAAGGCATTCGATGGCCAACAACAAATTATCACCTAATTTTTGTTGTTCCTTCGAGTTATTCAGAAATTGCTTTAAAAATTGTTCCCGTTCTGAAAAAGATATGCTTTGCAGTTCAATTAAAAATTTTAACAGTTTTCTAATGAAGAGATCTTCTTTGATGGTGATACCAAGATTAAAGAAAGATTTTATTGTTCCAATAACCGGTAAGTCTTTTAGGAGGGCGTCACTTAGAATTGAATCTACGGCGATCTCGGCTGAGTCAATCGTAATTTGACCGAGTTCTTTTCCCGCAATCGTTTTAATTAGTGCTTTTCCCGTTGATTCATTCATCTTAAATACCAATACCCAACGCCGCTAATCAGCAGTGCGGCTTTTTGCGTCGGCTGAATTAGCATGGTTATACACAACGTTTAGAAATTGGGTGATCTTTGTTTAATTATAGTAGATCCCAAAAATTTTCATATAAATCTTCTAACACGGCCATCATACCGTATTCTTGCTTCTTCGGTTTTCTTACAAACTTTATCCCTTTGGATTTCATATCATTGTAGTCACGCCAAAAATCGTCACTATTTAGAAAGAAAAATACGCGGCCACTTGATTGATTACCGATAAATGGTTCTTGCCTCAACATTCAACATAATAGCCATATCATGTCAATTGTTGAGACCTGACCCTGCTATCTTTTGCGCCCGGTTATACCTTTCCCGATTG
>CAZFXX010000317.1:0-3887 GCA_964522985.1 uncultured Desulfobacteraceae bacterium | reverse complement strand
TATTTAATATTGGCCAATAATATATCATAACTGATTCAAAATACAAGTTTTAATTACTTTTCGCACTTAAGTTAATGACATTGGGTATTCGGCATCGGCGGTATGACCTTCCCCATGGGAAAATTTAGCCTTGGTGGGATCGGCCTGGCCGGTATTACCGGTGTGGTTCTGAACCTGGTACTGTCGAAAAGAAATTCAAAAGAACAATAATATGCAAAAACTGCTGATTCCCTGGCGGTGGATAACAACCCGGGGTCAAAAACCCCGTTTTCTTTAAAGATCGGGGTTTTTTGTTTTTCGGATGTGTGCGCACATTGGAGAGGATGGCCTATGTCGTTTAAGGAAAATTTATTGAAAAAGATTGCTATCGACCGCACCGCCCAGAAGGTCCTCAACTCCATTGGACCGGTGGGAGGACAACTCAGGATTGACAAGCAGCGCATGCGCAGTCTTCTCGAAACGGCAGCATTTGAATTCAGGCATGTCAGAGACCTGGATCTGTATATCCAAACCGACGGACACGGCAAGGGTCGGATTCTGGTTCTGGATAACGACCTGACCATCTATGACACATCCATTGAAGATGTGGCCATGCGTAAGAGCCCAACGGTCAAGGAGATGATCAGTATTAAAAATGCCATCCGCATATTAAATGACAGGGACGTGGTCGTCAGCAAAAAGGAGCAATCCCTCAAAACCGTTCAGTCGCTGTGTATTGCCGGCCTCGATCTTGGATTTGAGCCGGTGGATATTCAAGCCCTGGCTGCCGAAGGCATTGCATCTCTGGAAAACGGCTATCCGGAGGGGGTGATGGAAAGCATGGACCTTTTTGCGGAATTGCTGGGATATAGTCCTCCTCCCAAAAGTCTTAGAATCAGCCACTGCAGAATAAGAGGGGTTTTGCAGCGGTTAGAAACTGGTAAAACCAAATTCGGGCCCATGGTTGTCTACAGCCGGGTCCGTAACAGACTGACCCTGGTTGAACGACAACTCAATCCCCGGGACTCGAAAGACCTGGCGTATATGAAAGAGACCGTGGCCCAGGCCGCTGATGTATCCGGAAAAGATTCCCGGGTTTTTAAATATCTGGCAGCCACCGTGCTGAAATCCGGGCGTGTATCCCTGCCCGGCTGATCTCTAGTGACAGTGTTCTTTAGAAGCAGGCGCCTTGCCCCATAAGCGCTTGAGAATTAGACCTTAAACCGGAGTTGTTTTGTTATGAAATATCTTGCCAAGGATTTAATGGTTCCCATTGCCGAATATGCTACGGTTTCCAAAGGGGCTACATTGCTGGAGTCCCTGCTCGCCCTGGAAAAAGCCCAGGAGGAATTTACCCGGACCGGATACTCGCACCGTGCGGTATTGATTCTGGATAAGAAAAAACGGGTCATGGGCAAGCTCAGCCAATTGGATTTTCTTCGTGTGCTCGAACATGCAGATGAACAGATTGACAGGAACAATGATATCGGCAAATTCGGGTTCAGCCCCATGGCTATCGTAAGACATCGGGGAAAAAAACGCGGCAAGGGGGTTTCCATGGGAGAAATTTTATCTACGGCTGCAAATTTTAAAGTGGAAGATTTTATGCAGTCCCCTTCCGAAGGAGAGTATATTGAAGAGGACACGCCTATAGATACTGCCGTCCACCAGCTTACCGCCGGACTTCATCTTTCTTTGCTGGTGACCAAAGGACGGGAGATTGTTGGTGTCTTGAGGATGGCGGATGTGTTTGCAGCGGTTTTTCACAGCATGAAAGAATCTGAATCAAAGCAATAGATAAGGATTTGTAATGAAAGAACTTGAAAAGCTCTTTAATCGGATTGTGCAGCGCTGCAATATTAATCTTCGGGAGCTTACCCACAATGTAACGCCTTTTGTGCAAGATATCGTTGCCCCGGACCAGATGACAAAATTTTACGCATTTTACGGCATTACGCCGCATCATCCGTTAAATTTTCAATTCCGGCATTCCAACTTGTCTGGCAGTTATTTTCTGGGCAAATGCCAGGTAACCAACTCGCTGCTTTACAAGAGCGACATTCGGGGTGACGAACTCAAGAAAAAAGGAGACCTGTTTCGATATCAGGATTTTGAGATTCCGATCACCAGGGATGAAGAGATCCGGATCGAAGACAGTCTTTTGATCAAAACCCTGGTCCATAATTATTCCCATGACCCGGAAATGCCTGAGAAATTTTTTATCCGGGATACGATCTCAACCCATTATGCCAATATCCATGGCTCACCTTGCGGCGGCAGTTTTTTAGGGCCTTTTTCCACGGTTGACCTTACCACCATGCATGACTGCCTGATCGGCGCTTTTGCATACATACAGGCAGGCGAGGTAACCCATTTGAAGATCAACCCCGGAACCGTATGGGTGCGTAAACCTGAAGCGTTTAACTTTTTATACCGCTACCCCTTTGAACGCCTTACCCCTTACATCCGTTTTGATGCCGGCGCCCAACCTAAGGGAATATTTATCGATTTTATGGAAAATTACAAAGAAGCTTTCCAGCGGATTTTTAATGTTGTCAATATCGAACCGTCCGTATCAATACCGGAAAATGCCTCCCTGGATCGATTTTCGGTTATAAAACCCAAAACCCGTATCGGTGAAAATGTTCTGGTGGCCCAGCGTGCTTACCTTCAAAATGCATGGCTCGGCAAAGGGGCCAATGTTCAGGAAAACGGATACATCATTAACTCACGACTGGAGGGGTTTGATATTACCGCACATGGTGCAAAGATCATTGAGGCTGATCTGGATAAGAATGTGTTCGTGGGTTTTAACAGTTTTCTGCGGGGCCGGCCCGAATCCCGCCTGAACATAGGTCGGGGCAGCATCATTATGCCCCATACCATCGTCGATATCCATGAGCCGCTGACGATTCCGGAAGGTCATCTGGTGTGGGGCCTGGTGACCGACGCCAAAGACCTTGAGACCCACTGCATTTCTCTGGAAAATCTTTCAAAGGTAAAAAACGTTCTTTCCATGGGTAATATGGTTTTTGAAGGGAGTGGCGCCGATTTCGTCTGGGCTTTCAGGCAGCGGATTCACCACATCCTGGAAGAGAACGGTGCATTTTTTGACGGCAAGGGCAAGAAGGGACACGCGCAACGGAATCAAAATATTTCGTTTAATACCATTCAGCCGTATCCCCAGGGGGATAAGGAAGGATTGTATCCGACAATTATTATTCAACCCTGACCCGGGTAGATTGGTATTGGCCCCTGGCCGACGGGCTGTTCGAAATAGGGGGCTCAGGCGGTCTGTTTCTGTGTATAGCGATAGGGCAGTCGCTTATGATTGTTGAAAGGTAAGGGAGATCGGATCCGGTTGACAAAATTAAAAAAATAAATAATAGTTCATTTTTTTATAGTAGGGAGAATAGGCATATGAACGCACAGGAAGCAAAAGAATTAAAAGTTAAAGACTTAATGGTGCCACTTTCCGGGTATGCAACGGTTTCCATAGATGCCACTCTTTTTGAAGCCGTGGCTGCATTAAAAAAAGCCCAGGACGAATATGATAAGGATAATTATCGGCACCGGGCTATTTTAATATACGACGGGAAGGATAAGATTGTGGGTAAGGTCAGCCAGCACGATATTTTGAGGGCTTTGGAACCTAAATATGACCAGATGGGATCTGTGGGCATGCGTCGTTTCGGCTTTAGCTCAAAGTTTTTGAAGGTCATGTTCGACCAGTTTGAGCTGTGGAATTCGGCATTGGAAGATATCTGTAAAAAAGCAGGCTCGCTGAAGGTTAAAAATTTTATGTATACACCCACTGAAGGTGAATATATAGATGAAAATGCTGGTCTCAGTCAGGCGATTCATCAACTGGTTATGGGCCACCACCAAAGTGTGCTGGTAACGCGGCA
>CAZFXX010000316.1:0-3892 GCA_964522985.1 uncultured Desulfobacteraceae bacterium | reverse complement strand
CACCTCCCTGCTCCAGAGTATTCAAAAAACTGCGACAGGATATCAGGCAGCACTCCTGAAATACCAAAGCCCCCGGCTTATCCGGATTGCTGAGCGCTGCAAAAAATACCATGAAAAAATTATGACATAAAATTATTTCATCGTGACCCTTTTTATTCGTTTGTTTGAATTTACTTTCAATTGTGGGTTGAATTATCATTTTTTCGATGATAATTAAAGAAAAATTTATATCCGTTCACGTGCTAAAATTTTTCTTTAATTGATAAAATTACAAATAAAGGATCTGATATAAACTTAAACACAGGCAAGGGACATCTCCTCCCGAAAGACACCCTATGAACTATATCACACGTTTCATGCACAAATACAAAGGCCACATTTTTCATCTCGCCTGTGAAGAACCCCTCGGCTGGCTCGTTCGATCCCTCCCCGGACTTTTCGGCATGATCCTTCGCTGGGGAGTTTACCGTCTCCTGTTTGCAGAATTAAAAGGCTTCAGCACAATCTATGCAGGTGATTATTTTACCCATACCTATGGCCTTAAGGTGGGCCGGGGCTTTTCACCCAACACCGGAGCGCTTATCGACGCCCGGGGCGGTGTGGAGATCGGCGATCATGTAATGGTAGGTCCCTATGCGGTTATCTTTTCTTCCAATCATGCCTATGAACAGACCGGTATTCCCATGGCCACCCTGGATCACGTCATGGCTCCCGTAAAAATCGGCAATGACGTCTGGATCGGTTCCCACGCGGTCATCACCGGCGGGGTTACCATCGGAAACGGTGCTGTGATATCTGCCGGCGCCGTGGTTGTAAATGATGTGGAAGATTATCAAATTGTCGGCGGTATACCGGCACGGGTATTATCTAACCGAAAGATGATTAAAAAATCATCATAGAAGACAGACATGCAAACTCGCTTTCATGCCCTGTTGGGGCAATAAATTTTAGCTGCGGGAGCTATAGTTAAGTATGACATCTATACCATACTCATTCAAACACATCCTGATTATTCTTTTAATATTCTCCGCCGCCATAGTCGTTTACTGGAATGTAGGCGGATACGAATTCACCAATTTTGATGACAATCAATATGTCTCTAAAAATCGCTATGTCCAGAACGGTATAAACAAGGTAAACATCGGATGGGCTTTTAGTCTTTCCAAAACCGCTGATACCTGGACATACTGGCATCCCCTGACGTCCCTTTCCCATATGCTGGATGTTGAACTCTTCGGCCTGGATGCCGGCAAACACCATCTCGTCAATCTTTTTATTCATATTATCAATGCCACCTTGCTTTATCTGGTCTTTTATCAGATGACCGGCGCTGCATGGCGAAGCGCCTTTGTAGCATTACTGTTTACCGTACACCCTCTTAATGTGGATTCCGTGGCCTGGATCGCTGAGCGCAAAAATCTGCTGTCCACAACATTCTGGATGCTCTCCATGCTTACATATGTCCATTATGCCCGCAAACCATCCGCTATTCGCTATATATTGGTTTTTATTACAATGGCCGTCGGGCTTCTGGCCAAACCCATGCTCGTCACCCTGCCCTGCGTGCTCCTGCTCATGGACTTCTGGCCTTTGGGGCGATTGAGACCGCCGTTCATATTGACAAACGAAATCAATGACAATTCACCTTTTCAATCAGCTTCTCTTACCCGCCTGATATCAGAAAAACTGCCGCTCCTGGTAATTTCATCTCTTTCGATCATAGCTTCGATGATTTCCCTTAAATTCCAAAATTCAATCATCACCCATGTCGCATCCCCCATGTTGCTCCGCCTGGAAAATGCAGTGGTTTCTTATGTGAAATATATCGGAAAAATCCTGTGGCCCCATGACATGGCCATTTATTATCCGTTTCCGAAAGCCATTCCCGCCTGGCAGACCATTTCCGCATTGATTTTCCTGGTGAGTCTGACCGCAGTCATTGTCCTGATAATCAGAAAAGCACCTTTTTTGTCCGTGGGCTGGTTTTGGTTCATAGGAACCCTGACCCCGGTAATCGGCATCATACAAGGCGGGCTGTGGCCGGAAATTGCAGACCGCTGGACCTATGTGCCGGCTATCGGACTATTCATCATAGCGGCATGGGGCGGCGCTGCAATTGTCAAAAAATACCATATTCCCAAAATCATTACGGCGATACCGGTAGTCCTTTCAATTGCTTTGCTGATGTTTATCGCCAGAGGCCAGACGGCTGTGTGGCAAAACAGCATTACACTATTTAGTCACGCTCTGGCAGTAGCGCCTGAGAATGAAGTCGCCCACTTTAATCTTGGAAAAGCCCTTTCCCAAAAAAAAGAATTAAATGAAGCCTTGCGACATTATTTAATCGCGATAGAACTCAATCCAAATGTGGCACAGGCCCACAATAACCTGGGTAATCTCTTCGCGGAAAAAAAACAGATTGAGAAAGCAGTGAGATCGTATCAAAATGCCTTGCTTGCAAATCCCGATTTAGTTGAAGCACACCTCAATCTGGCCAAATTTTTAAAAGAAAAAAATATGGACAAAGCCTTATTCCACTATCAAACGGCTCTTGAAATTAATCCAAATCGCCCAGACACCCATATTGGATTCGGGAAACTACTGACGAGTCAAAAATCTTTTGATAAAGCCATTTTACATTTTCAAAAAGCGATTACGCTTCAGCCGGGATCAGCAGACGCATTCAACAGCCTTGGCAATGCCCTGGGGAAAAAGGGCGAAACAGACAAAGCGCTAAATGCTTTTCATCAGGCATTGGCGATTGATCCGACCTTCATGGAAGCTTACAACAATCTCGGCAATGCCCTGATAAAAAATGGACGGCTTGATGAGGCACTCTATTACTATGAAAAAGCAATCAGCAATGATATAGCAAACAAAGACAGCCTCATCGTCAAAAATAAAGGAATCTTGTTGTCTTTGCTTACAGCAGACCAACAGGTTCAGATCATTTTCAAAACTGCTGTGCGTTTTGCTGATGATAAGAATTTTGATAAAGCAGTGGAATTGTTTCAACGGATCATTGATCTTGATCCGGACAATACCGTCATTTATTTTAATATTAGCTGTCTGTATGCCAGACAAAACCAAAAGACGGAAGCGATTGACTGGCTCCGACAGGCTGTTGAAAAGGGGTATGCCAACTGGGAAGGCCTGAAAAATGACCCGGATATGAAGAATATTATCGATGAACCGTATGTGCAGGAATTGATAGAGTAGGGGCGGGGTTTATCCCTGCCTGCGTGTAATCAAAATGACGAATGAATCCGGACCATCATAATTTTCCGGAAGGCCCTCCTCCTGCTCAGACACCCAAGCCACGGATTGTAGATACAGAAAATGAAGGGCAAACAAGGCCGAGATAAAGGCGCTTTGCCAAGTTTTTCCAGTCATCAGACGGAAGACCAGAAACATGAGCAGGGCGTTGGCCATCTGAAAAACAAAATTTATCAGGTGATGAAGACCCAAGTCCATACTGAAAATACCAACATCGATCATATGTGACAGCCATGTCAAAGGATGCCAGATAGTGGTATGGTCGGTGTGAAAGCCCGGATCAGGTTCTCTCAGGTTCTCTCAGGTTCTCTCAAGACAGGCCTTTTTTACTGCGGTGTTTTTTTCAAATACCTATTCACTGTCGTCATAGTTAACAAATTCAAAACCGAACGCCTGACTCTAAATCGAAAATGTGACGACCGCAAAAAAAATAGACAAATGACAAGTTCTGTAAACGGCCTTCGAAAATATTTATTCATATTGCGGAATCACCTCAAAAAAGACCAAAATACCTGTATATCCATTTTTCCCAGCCATTGGTTGTAGAATTTCCAAATACTGGTCTAAAAAAGTCTTTTCTTAACAAGTAAACAATGTTATTTCAAACCGAAGTTTT
>CAZFXX010000315.1:0-3930 GCA_964522985.1 uncultured Desulfobacteraceae bacterium | reverse complement strand
TGGATGCAGTTGTCTATCTGGGAGAAGGCCATACCCCCATCATCGAAGCCAACGCACCCTTGCAGAAAAAAACGGGATGCCGATTTTTCTTTAAAAACGACGGCCAGAACCCCAGCGCGTCCTTCAAAGACCGGGGAATGGCCAGTGCATTGAGTTATATCCATTACCTAATTAGAGAAGGCCTGGCCAAGGAGGTCCTGGCCGTATGCGCATCCACCGGAGACACTTCGGCCGCAGCAGCGCTGTATGCGGCGTACCTTCAGCCGAATATCAAATCGGCGGTGCTGCTGCCCCATAAAAAAGTCACGCCTCAGCAGCTCAGCCAGCCCCTTGGCAGCGGCGCAAGCGTTTTTGAGGTCCCCGGTGTATTTGACGACTGCATGAAAGTAGTCGAGGCGCTGTCTGAAAATTACAACGTAGCGCTGCTGAACTCCAAGAACGCCTGGCGCATACTGGGACAGGAGTCCTACTCTTATGAAATCGCCCAGGATCTGGAATATGATATGACAGACAAGGTCGTTGTCCTTCCCATTGGAAACGCCGGCAATATTACGGCTGTCATGAGCGGTTTTCTGAAATTTTATGACACCGGTATCATTACCACGTTGCCAAAAATCATCGGTGTACAGTCCGTGCATGCCAATCCGGTTTACCGGTATTATCTGGAACCGGATGCGGACAAACGCCAATTCAAGCCTGTCACCGTAAAACCGAGCGTGGCCCAGGCCGCCATGATCGGCAATCCGGTATCCATGCCGCGGGTCATCCATCTGACCAAATTATATAACGATCTGTCCGGAAAACAGAACGTCTTTTTCACAGAAGTCACTGAACAGGCCATCATGGACTGGACGCTTCTGGCCAATCGCAACGGACATATCGCATGTACCCACGGCGGTGAATCGTTAGCCGGCCTTTTTATTGCCCTGAAGCAGGGAATCGTCCACAAACAAGAGGTTGCCATCATTGATTCCACGGCCCATGCCTTGAAGTTCTCCGGTTTCCAGGAAATGTATTTTAACAACGCCTTTCCCGATGAATACCAAATAACCCCCGACCCGGCTCTTGTCAACCGACCGGTCCTTGTACGGCCCGAAACCATAAACCGGTTTCCTGAGCCCGGAAAGCCTCTATATAAAGACGATTTTAAGCGATTTGTCGATGCCACATGTAACTATATTGCCGAGGCGTTAAACCTGAAAAAGGCACCGGATTCATGAAAGCGTCCAATCCATACCGCATGACCGGCTGTATTGCAGGACTGCTAATATTGCTGATCCTGTTGTTTTGCACCTGTGCTCACAGCGATTTGCTTCAGAAAAAAAGCTATCTTGTTCGCAAGGACAGGGGCCGGGATATCCTGTGCGAGCCATATTCCGTACAAAAAAACGACTGGGTGTATAAACTTTTTCGACAAAAAGGGGAACTGTCACACGAGGATTTCCCTGAATTTTTAAACATCTTCAAACGTCTCAATCCTCATGTCCACAATATCAACACCATCCGGCCGGGTCAGGCCATCCTGATCCCGCTAAAAAAACTGGCGTACGGTTCGTTTCCCGGCCAGGCTGATGGTACCGTGACCATTCCGTTTGTTACGGTTACAAAAGTTTCCGACATTGTGCATCAATATTCCAGTAAATATAAAATCAAAAAAGGTGATACCATATACGGCATCATGGGGCGTCAATTCGCGCCGTTTGGTTCAGAATCATTTACCCGCAGAATGAAACTGTTTCGAAGCATCAACCCAGGCATCACCAACCTGGACCGCATTTATGCCGGTCAAAACATCCGGGTGCCTGATCGTGCCATCACCAGCCAGTCCTGGTATGACGCTATGTTTGACGTATCCGGCAATCTCAAAACAAAAATTGCGATAAACGATTCCCCGGGGGCACCCCCCAACACGCGGGATCATGCATTATCCGCCCAAGAACCCGAACCGGTGAAACTAAATTATCAAAAATCTGAAAAAACCGTATCCGACCTTGCAAAGGCCGCCCGGATTGTTAATGCCCGATTGCGTAACAGGGGTACTTATTATTTCCCAAACCCTGGTGGGATAGACTTTCAACTCGATCTGAGCCAATTCCCGATGGTTGAACTGGAAAACGGCCGACACATCATTTTTCAGGACAAAGAGATATTATTTAAGGCCGATCTGGATAAAATCCGATCCTTCTGGCCTGATACGGAAGTGGCATCAGAGGTGCTGTACACCTCTTTGAGACAAATTCTTGACCTGTTTTTTTCCAAACAAAAAACGACCTATGAGGACAATCACCTCTCATTTTCAGACCAGGGCATCGATATACGCATCCGTGCGAACTGGATTACCCGGATCAACGCTTTTAACAACACCAAACAGGACCGGTTGTGCATTACCTTGATTGAAAATCCCGATGAGTATACATCGCCTGCCATTGTCCGCTACATGGCGGACCATAATATCCTGCTTAGAGAAATCGTATACCGCGGAAAAACAGATACCACACCAATCGTGCCTGAATTACAAAACAAAAAGGCCGTCGCACAGCCACCTGTCGTAATAGACACCCCGAATATCCAGGCCTTTGTCAATGGCCTGCTCACAGTCCTTGGGTGTTCTTATGCGCCTGACATCCCGATCACTTTTCCCTATGCCGGCATCCAGGTGGAGGCTCGTTCCAACCTTGTTTCAAAAGACGGCAGGTCCTTGCTGGTTGATTTCGGTGATCTGTACGGTGATGCAGTCAGTGCCATAAATCAATCAGGCCTTGATATCGTACAACTGAAACCGGATGAAACCGCCGACATGATATTGCAAAAGCTACTGACGGCCCTGACCGTTCCGTTTAAAACAAAGCCGGTATTCCGGGCTGCAAAAAGACCGGCACCTTTTAATACGGCAATGACCATTCCCGGCTATCTTATCCAGGGTGAGCAGTCAAAGACGCTTCTTAGCATGCTTGACCTGAACAAAAATATTGTTCAGTTTCTGCAGGAAAAAGGAATTTCGGTGATTCGGTATCGCCCTTTCAATTAAATATTTATGGTATCGCTTCCCTCTATCTTTTTATATATAAAATTGATAGAATACCTTCATTCTTCAATTGTACCGGTTCCTCATACTTTTTTTGAGATAAAATTTAAAAATTAGAATTACGTAATAATCCTTAAACAGACTTTTCGTTCAGATACTATAACATGAGGCGATTTTATGACTACTCGACAACGCTTACTGACGATAATCATTATCTTCCTGACCGCTTTTTTTACAACGTCCTGTGCCACGACCAACTGGGAGCAGCGAAAAGACCAGGGGGCCAGTCTGAGGAATGTCGGCGAGGTTCACATGAAGGAGGGGAACTACAGAACCGCTTTAAGAGAATTTCAGAAAGCCCAGGCCCTTTACGCCGATGACCACCTGCTCCACAATGATCTTGGCCTTACCTACTTTGCGCTGGGTCGGCTCGATCTTTCAATTGACCATTTTGAAAAAGCCCTTGAACTGAAGCCGGATTTTCCGGCGGCAAAGAACAACCTCGGAAGTGCATATTTTCAGCAAAAAAAATTCGACAAGGCGATTGAAGCCTTCAAAGAACTTGGCGGCGACCTGCTCTATGCCACCCCGTACTATCCATTATCCAATTTGGGCGAAGTGTACCTTGAAAAAAAAGAGTATCACCTGGCGGAAAAAAATTTTAAGGCGGCCCTTAAAATTGAACCGCGTTTTGCCAGAGCATTAAGGGGGCTCGGCAAAACTTATATGGCTACAGGGAGAATCACGGAAGCGGTTCAAATTCTGGAAAAAGCAGTTAAGAATGCGCCCAGATTTGCCGCATTGTATCTGGATCTCGGTAAGGCCTATGTCATAGCCCGGGAATACAAAAAAGCCCTTTCAGCCTATAACAAGGTTGTTGAACTGGCACCGGACAGTGATCTGGC
>CAZFXX010000314.1:0-3962 GCA_964522985.1 uncultured Desulfobacteraceae bacterium | reverse complement strand
TGCGTATTGACAGATTCAGCGATTCTTCCATCGACATCATGGTATATTGTTTTACAAAAACCACGGAATGGGGCAAATGGCTGGAGATAAAGGAAGCACTTGCTTATCGGATCAAGGAAATTGTTGAAGAGGCGGGCAGCGCGTTTGCTTTTCCCAGCCAGTCCCTTTACGTTGAGACATTGCCGACAGAAGCACCGGAAATATTTATTCCACCTACCCCCTAAACCAATGTGTGTCCGGAAAGCGTGTAATTTTATAGAATGTCCCTTATTAAAAAATTTGCGATAGAAGAATAAATTATGCCTATTCCCCAAAATTTTTTTGAGAATGCCAAAGGAAAGTTTGACTTGACCGAGCCAGCTGATCAGGAAAGCCTTTATACGCTTAGTAATCAATTGCTGGGATTAACAGATGTTTCGATGGATCAATTGCGAGAAACAGCCCGTAGCGACAAAACGCCACTTGAGTTCAAAATAGCGGCTAAACTGGTCGAGTCGAAAAAGTTTCTATTGAAAAATAGAAAAGTGATCAAGATAGGCGTTGTTTTTGCCATGTGGGGCGAGCAGCATCGATTGCTTCCCAAAAGCGTCGACAACCCCCATGGCGAGAATGTTTTGCATGTAAAGCTGCAACAGCTATACTGGGCCACCCGTGACTCTGGAGTTGAGTGGACTATATATGCCGTAGACGACGGCTGTCCGTATGGCAGTGGTAAAATTGCAGCGAAGATTGCCGCCGCTCATCCCCTTGGTGAACGAGTGAAAGTGTTTTTTTTGGCCGATGCCATTCCAATTGATCATGGGCCGTTGGCTGGCTTAAAGTCGGTCGATGACTCACGTAAAGGCGGGGCTGTGATTTTAGGCTGCATGAAAGCCGCTGAAGACGGAGTAGACGCGGTAATTTACACCGATGCTGATAACTCTGTTCATTTGGGGCAGATTGGATTGCTGCTGAAGAAGTTCATCGATGATGAGGCATGTGTCATTTTGGGCAATCGTAAAGATCCGGATGCCGTGCTGGTGAAGCAAGAGAGCAGGTGGGGAATAGGGATTAAGGTGTTACGACACATGCAACGGATGGTGGGGCAGACCATTTTCTCGCGGGGTATTCTTGACACACAGGCCGCTTTTAAGCTATACCAACGTAACGTTTTGCAAAAAATTATTCGAAATCCCACTGTGTATGATTTTTCGTTTGACACAGACTGGATTTTAGCAACCATTGCGATGGACGAACCGTTTGAAAAAGTTCCTTTTGCCTTTATTGATTCATTTGCCGAGTCGGCCTCTATCACGCAAGGTCCAATGACCACCTGGCAAATCTTGCTTAATGGATTGGTCAAAGCAGTGCGTAAACATCACGTCCCCCACAATCAGGCTATGGCCCGCGTCCTTGATGAAGAGGTCCATACTTCAGCCGACCTTGATATTTTAATTGATCATCTGCCACCTGAGTTGGAAAATGCCACCGATAAAGACCTTGGCAATCCTTCCGTCATGTCGCCCGAAGCCGTGCAAGCCTGGATTCAAAATAGAAAGATCGAAGCAATAAAGTAGTTGTTTTTTTCCAGTATTGCAAAATCAGTGATCCATGAGACAGGCGAAAAAAAAGGTAAAATACCGGTAAGAAAAGCTGTCCGAGAATACGGACAGCAGCGTGGGAAAAGGATGGCTTTGCGTGCCTGGAAAGAAAATTAAAAATGTCGGGCCTGATTTATAAAAAGAAAATCAGGCCGGCGAGAAAGCAAGGGATCTGGATATCAGAATGAGAAAATTAAGAGGCCCGGATTCTCGAATGCGGTTGAATCACGTGGGCCGTCGGCAGGTGATGGGCCGCGATAACAGGCAAAAGGTTATTTTAACCGTCAGGTTTCCAGTAAAATGGACTGCCCCTCGACAAAATCCATGCTCTTTAGCGTGCCTTGTATAAATTTTTCATCTCCGAACAGGCCTGTCAATACAAACCCATCATCCCTGGCTTCGATAGAAGCAACATCCTTCATGACTTCTATCAACTGCCCCTTTGAATCTATATTTACTGTACTGAGGCACATATTTCTATCCTCCGGGTTACTCGTAACGGTTTTGGAACATCAATTCAATTTTATTCCCAAATGATCAATTCCAACGATTTTTGAATTCGGCTCGGATGGTGGCATTATTCTCTTGAAAGTAAAAAACGCAGGACTTCTTTAGCCGCGATAGTTGCCGCACCAGCCTCAAACGGGCGACCTTCAAAGGACGCCTCGAATACAAGCGGATCATCAGGGATTGACCCGATAACGTCTATGTGGTTTTTCTTCAGATCGGTTTTCAGTTTTACCGCCACCTCGTTTGATTTAATTTTATTTAAAACAGCCCAGAACGGTTTTCCCATTCCCGAAGAGATCTCTTTGATCCTGCGGGCAATGGCCACGGATTCGTAGGACGGCTCAACAGCGATGAGTATTGCATCTATACTGGTATCAACACCCCTGCCGAAATGTTCGACACCGGCCTCCATATCGATGAGTGCGATTTCATTTTCCCGGAGCTGCAGTTTTTTCAAAAATTCACGATTCAACACGCCCATGGGACAGGCGCATCCCTCGAGAGATTGAAGAATTTTACCAATGCTGACCAGCCGCAGTCCGTTTTGTCCCATAATATAATCAGCGGGAATATCCTTTATGCCAATAGACATTTCATTTAAAATATTCGCATGGCCCATTTTTTTTTTGAGTTTTTTCTTGCCGCCGACAAGTTCCATAAGCGGTGTCGGTGGTTTTTCAAAACCAAGTGTGCGATAAAGACCGGAATTCGATTCATCCGAATCGACCACTAGGACCTTGAGGCCGATGGCTTCAGCCTCTTTGGCCATCAGCCCGATCAGTGTGCTCTTCCCGCTGCCGCCTTTGCCACAGACAGATATTTTCATAACTATAATTCCTTTTACCAGATGATCTGTATGTCATCCGTCATTCGAAAAACAAGATAATATGCTTCATTGCCTTAGATTTTTATTTTAACTGCTGGTGGTCGCATAATAGATAGCCCCGTTTCGCCGCTCGGTCTGAATTTTTTTGGTACGGATCAGTTTGCCTAAATATTTCGATACCTCATTCAGATGCATGCTGAAAACTTCTCCAATCTGTTCCGCTGTGCATGGGCGGCGTTTCAGCATGGCCAGAACGGTTTCCTGGTTTGCCTTAATATCCTTTAATTTGGCCGTGCTGAATTCTGCAATCACCTCGGCATGAGGGTCAAAAAGTCCGGTAAAGGCTTCCATCTGTTCCATTGAAAGGGGGGCGGCAAATTCTTCGGCCGGTGGTCGGACCGCCGTGTTGAGTTGAATACGGTCCGGTCTTATTTTTTGGGCGATTGCTGCAATTTTGCGGACATCCTTTTCCATGCCGTTTATGCCTTTCAGCAGAAAAACCTCCATGTAGAGCTTTCCATGGAACTGCTGGCGAAAATCCATCTGTCCCTGGACCTGTCGCTCGAAACTCAGCTTTGGGTGGGGTCGGTTAACCCATTCATAGGACTCCTGATCCCAGGCGCTCAGGGAAACTTTGACCACATCGGACAAAGCGGCCGCCGCTCTTACCTCGGGGTGATACAGCATCGTCCCATTGGTCAGGAGAACCGTCGGAATGTCGCTGTTGTTGTGCACGAAGTCGAATATTTTTCCAAAATCGGAATGCAGTGTCGGTTCACCCGAACCGGAAAGGGTAATATAGTCGGCCTGGCCATCGGTTTTTAGCCAGGTATCAAGTTCGGAAAGTACGTCATCCGTGGGAACATATTCTTTTCGGGCCACGGTCTTTGCATGGGTTTTGCCAAGCTGGCAGAAAATACAGTCAAAGCTGCAGGTTTTGTATGGTGTCAGGTCTACACCAAGACTGCGGCCAAAACGGCGCGACGGCACCGGGCCAAAAAGGTATTTAAATTTGTTTTTCATGACTTGCCTCACTTCAATTGGTT
>CAZFXX010000313.1:0-3975 GCA_964522985.1 uncultured Desulfobacteraceae bacterium | reverse complement strand
GGCCGATTTTATAAAAAAGATCCGTGCGCACATCCGGACTTGTGGCAAGATTAAGTTTGCGGTGCATTTCATCAAGACGGGCTTCCACTTTTTCGTCAACATTTTCAGACTGGGATATATCCTTTTTCAGGCGAACATCAATAAAACGGTCGACTCCCCGTCGGGTAAATTCATCAATCAGAACCGACCCGGGGGGACAGGTTTTTTCAATGCGAGAGGCCAGGTTGACCACATCTCCAATGGTGGTATAGGCCTGACGACGGGAGCCGATGATCCCCATAATAACCGGGCCGGATGCAATGCCGATACGCATTTGCCAGGGATAATCGAGGCGGGTGAGATTTTCCTGCATTTTCATTGCCGCCATAACGGCAAGAAGCCTGTAATTTTCATAATCCAGGGGGGCTCCGAATTCACACATGATTCCATCCCCGAGATATTTGTCGATATGGGCATGGTAATCAAGCATGATCGGTTCCATGCTGTTTAGATAATTATTTAAATCCTGGACAACAAGTTCAGGGCTGCGGTCCTCCGAATAACCGGTAAAACCGACAAGATCGGAAAACATGACACTGATTTTACGTTTTTCATTGCGCAGACGGCCATCGATTAACAATTTCGCAACCTTGGCATCCATGGTTGAGTACAGTGTTTTTTCTAATTTGACTTTCAGCAATTCAATGGACCGGCTCGACTTTTCAAGTTCTTCGGTACGTTTTTTGAGTTTATCATCGAATTTTTTTTTGTAATTCCCAATAATTTTGTCGGCTTTGTCAAGATTTTCTCGATTCAAAATGAGTTGCTGTTTAAAATAGCTGGCTTTGCTGATGGAAATACCGGCAAGCATCAAAAATCCGCCCCACACCATGATATGCAGATACAGGTTGAATCGCCTGTTAATTACAGTATCAAGGTCGGGTGATAAAATGAAGTAAAGTGTAACTACCACCACACACAGCATAGATACTATGATGGTGGACCGCAGTCCCAAAAAATAGCCTGCCATCATAATCGGCAGAAAATAAAAATACAAAAAGGTGATTTGGGTATGAATATGATAATTGATAAAAAACAACACCGTCAGAATGACCACGATGGTTATCAATTCAAAATGATTTAATACAAAGATTTTTATTTTTTTCACACAGCCTCTCTGGCGAATAATCGTTAACTTGAACACGTTGTCGGCGAGGATTATCCCAAATTAAAAAGATAAAAAAAAACCTTTAACGTGTCAAGAAATATAAACATAATAACCTGGAAAGGGCAAAATGTCTACGGATTAAGATTTTGGTCATTGACTGGATTGCATAAAAATAAAACTTGACATCATTTTTTACTTACGATAAATAATTTATGATTTATGTGAAAAGGCTTCCCAATAAAATGATACGCAACAACTCAGACAACAATTTTGACTATTTTGGGTACTATTATGCTGGTATCGGTCTGTCTGGGGTGCACTGAGGAAGCTTTAGATTAGTTAAATGCACAATAAGCCGCAGGCAGACCAAACGCCCTCGGCTTTTTTTATTTGCAAACCGCCGGGCATAAAAGTCACTGCGGTTTTTTTGTACCAAAAAAAGAAAAAATACAATACATCATAAATGACTTTCCGCTGTCTTTATTTAGAATCACATGGCCCTATCTCTGGGCAGTCGGAAAATTAAAGGGGTAATCAAAATCAATTCAGAGACTTTGCTTTTTAGCGTAATCGGCGATCCAGTGGCCCACAGCATGAGCCCTGTCATGCACAACCGGGCTTTTGCTGAAACCGGTTACAATGGTGTTTATGTGGCATTGAACGTAAAGGATATTAAAGGGGCCATGACCGGTATCAGGGCACTGGGTATCCGGGGGGCAAGCATTACCATCCCCCATAAGATTGGTATCATGAAGTATCTCGATGAAGTTGACGAGACGGCCATTAAAATAGGCGCTGTCAATACAATACAGAGCAACCGGGGCATTTTAAAAGGATTCAACTCCGACTGGACCGGCGCCATGAGCGCCCTTGAGGAAAAGACCGCGATAGCCGGAAAAGAAATACTTGTTATCGGAGCAGGCGGTGCGGCCCGTGCCATCGGTTTCGGCATTGTTTCAAAAGGCGGCAGGCTGACGATTGCCAATCGTACCCATCAAAAAGGTGAAAAACTTGCCGCTGATCTGGGCGGAAATTTTATCTCCGTTGCCGAACATACCAAATCGCAGTGGGATATCCTGATCAATACAACGCCTGTGGGTATGGCCCCGAATACGAACGTCATGCCGGTCAAAAGTGCCTGGCTTGAAAAGGATATGGTTGTCATGGACATTGTGTACAATCCGCTGAATACCGGCCTGCTCAAAAAAGCGCGAAAAAAAGGCTGTACGATTATAGACGGTGTCTCCATGTTTGTTTTTCAGGGCGCCTGGCAGTTTGAGCTATGGACCGGCCAAAAAGCACCGCTGGATGTGATGAATGAGACGGTACGCAACGCGTTGGGGAAAATGCGTTTTACCAATTCATAAGACACTGATTGAACCGAATTTTACAAGGGCCTATCATGATTGAAATTAAGCCGAAAAAAATTGGAAAATGTGCCATAACCGTACCCGGGTCTAAAAGCTATACCCACAGAGTTCTGGTTGCCGCTGCCCTGGCAGATGGCGTCAGTACCATAGAAAACGGTCTTGTCAGCGACGACACGCTTCTGACGCTGAATGCCTTGAAACAGATGGGGGCGCAAATCGAGATTCAGCCGGGCCGTTTTGTCGTATACGGCACCGGGGGATGTCTGAAAAGCTGCCGGATGCCGCTATTTTTGGGAAATTCGGGAACATCCATGCGACTGATCACCGCCCTGGCAGCCATCGGACGAGGTGAATATGTTTTGTCCGGTACAAAAAGAATGCATGAACGGCCCCTGCAAGATCTGCTCGACGGATTGCATCAGATCGACGTTAGCGCTATATCGGTCGATCAAAATGGATGTCCGCCGGTAAAAATCAGCGGGGCACCTGTGGCCGGTGGTAAAATTAATCTGAACTGCAGTATCAGCAGCCAGTATCTTTCCGCTCTACTGCTGATCGCGCCCTATACCCGTCATGGACTTGAAATCAACATCACCAGTGGCCCTGTCTCAAAACCTTACATCGATATGACCGTAGATGTCATGGCGCAAATGGGTATTGAAATTCAGCGTAACGGATACAGATTATTTTCCATTAAGGGTGGGCAGATCTTTCGAGCCGGCCGATATGCTGTTGAACCGGATTTTTCCCAGGCAGGTTATTTCTGGGCCGCAGCAGCCATAACAGGTGCGTCCGTTACCGTCCGCGGCATACGTGCCGATTCTAAACAGGGAGACATCAGGTTTCTGGAATTACTGGGGAAAATGGGTTGTTCAGTTATCAGAAAAAAAGACGGCATAGAGGTTATCGGTGCACCCATACTTGCAGGCATTGATGTTGACATGGGAGATATGCCCGATATGGTGCCGACACTGGCAATGGTTGCTGCGTTTGCAAAAGGCACCACGCAAATCCGCAATGTCGCCCATCTAAGGGTCAAGGAAAGTGACCGTATCGGTGCTGTGATCAACGAGCTTGAAAAAATGGGAATCAAGACTCTTTGCCGCGATGACGGAATGGTGATCCATGGCGGGGCACCCCGTGGTGCCAAAATCGAAACATATGAAGATCATCGGATCGCCATGAGTTTTGCTTTGGCAGGTTTAAAAATCCCAGGCGTTTTTATCTGTAATGAAAGGTGTGTTGAAAAATCTTTTCCCGAATTCTGGCATATCTTCAGCCGGATGGGAACCGATAAATAATACAGGGGCAAAAGGTAGATTTCTATCATCGCGTTTTTTTATTTGGTACCTGGTATGGAAATGAATATTTTTTTAATCGGATTTCGATGCAGTGGTAAAACCTCCGTGGGGCAAAAACTGGCCTTGCAGATGGAGAAAATCTTTATTGACAGCGACC
>CAZFXX010000312.1:0-3980 GCA_964522985.1 uncultured Desulfobacteraceae bacterium | reverse complement strand
ACCACGGGAAAAACATATCCTGAACTGTATGATATGAAAACCCGCAAACGGACCCAGACATACGATCGACTCTATGATGAGGTCATCGAGGGGCTGGTTCAAATGGGGCTTCCCTGTGGTTGAAAAAAACAATCGCTTTGACGCAGAAAACTGCGGAAAGGAGGAATCGACAAATACTGAATACTATTCGAGTTTCTTGCAATTAACCGGAAGATGGCGCAGCCATCCCAAAACAAGAAAGGAACTGAATCATGAAAACCATAGACCATTATCTCAATGCATTCAAACAAGACACCATTTCCCGACGATCGTTCTTAAAACACACCGCACAGCTCGGCATCTCACTTTCCGCGGCGGGAATGCTTCTCAATTCGCCGAAAAGGGCCCTGGCCGGATCCCAAACCCCACGACGGGGAGGAACGCTGAAGGTAGCCTGGCAGTTGGCAAGCCCAAACGATACCATCGACCCCATGCGCACTGTCGGAGATCTGGACACGAACCGGGTAATGCAGCTCTACAACACCTTGGTGAGCATGTCGCCGGATATGAAACCAATGCCGGCCCTGGCCGAATCCTGGGAGCCTGTGAGCGGAGCCGATGATTGGGTATTTCATTTAAGAAAAGGTGTGGAATTCCATGATGGCCGGCCCTTTACCGCAAAAGACGTGGTTTACAGCATCAACCGCGTCAAAGACCCAAAAAATGGTTCCGGAGGGGCACCTTTATATGCGGATATCGTTGAACTGAAAGCCGAAAACAAACACACCCTGCGGATCAAGCTGCAAAACCCCAATGCTGACCTGCCGGTACTCTTCAGTGAATACCATGGCCACATTATTCCGGATGAGTTTACGGATTTTGATCATGCCGTCGGCACAGGACCGTTCAAACTCAAATCCTTTGAACCGGGCGTGCTGTGTGTGACCGAACGCAACCCCAATTATTTTCGCGAGGGCCTGCCCTATGTGGACCGCGTGGAGACCTTCGCCATTCCGGACAAGGTGGCCCGGCTGAATGCCCTGCTGGCTGGCGAGATCGACCTGATGGCCAGGCTCGATCCCAGGGCCGTAAAACGTGTAGAAGCAGATCCCAGGGCCAAGGTACTGGCCACCAAAGCAGGTCTGCAGATCCCTTTCAACATGATGTGCACCAAGGCACCGTATGACAACCCGGATGTCCGGACCGCCCTGAAACTGCTGGTGGACCGTGAAAAATATCTCAAACGGGTATACAAGGGGTACGGCCAGATCGGCAACGATCAACCCATCGCCCCCATCTTTCCTTATTATTGCGATGATCTGCCGATTCGCCAGTATGACCCGGACAAGGCCAAGGCCCTTTTGAAAAAAGCCGGCTATCTGGACCATACATTTGAACTCAATGCATCGGATGGAATATATGGTTCCGTCGAAGGTGCATTGATCTACAGCCAAATGGCGGCCAAGGCCGGGGTCAAAGTCAAACCCGTGCGCCGACCAACAGATGGATACTGGGATTCTGTCTGGATGAAGGAGCCTTTTTCCGCCGGAAACTGGAACACGCGTCAGACCGAAAACATGATGCTCACCATCGGCTATAACTCGGACGCCCCCTGGAATGACACCTTCTGGAAACGCCCCGCTTTTGACAAGTTGCTACTGGAAGCCAGAGCCACCGTCGATGACAAAAAACGCACGGAACTGTATTGCGCCATGCAACGCATGATTCACGAGGACGGCGGACTTCTGCTGCCCGTGTTTCCGGACTATCTGGATGCCGGCTCCAAAAAGGTGCATATCACCCTGCACCCCATGGCCTCGCTGGGCGGCTGGAATTTCCATGAAACCGCATGGAAAGAGGCGTGATAATGGGGATGCAGCTTTTAAAACGACTGTTTTATGGTCTGCTGACCCTTCTGGTGATTTCGGTTCTGGTTTTTGCCGGAACCGAAATCCTTCCCGGCGATGTGGCCACGGCTATGCTCGGGCAGGGCGCCACAGAGGAAAGTGTCGCTGCTCTGCGGGAAGATTTGGGACTCAATCGTCCGGCATCGGTGCGGTATTTCGCCTGGCTGGGCGATTTCGTCCAAGGTGACCTGGGCATATCCACCGCCACCGGCCGGCCGATCGCCGAATTAATCAATACCCGGGCCAAAAACACCTTCATTCTTGCTGTGCTCACGGCCGTCTTTGCCGTTCCCCTTGCCGTGTTCCTCGGCATTGTTTCGGCCATGTATCCGGACAGTCTCGTCGATCGGTCCATTTCCATCTCATCGCTGATGCTGATTTCAGTACCGGAATTTTTCACTGGTGCCCTGCTGGTTTTTCTGCTGGCGGTCACTTGGCACCTTTTCCCGGCGGTCATCTATGTATCGGAATTCAAATCCGCAGGACAGATGGTGCATGCCCTGGTGTTGCCGATCCTGACCTTGACGGCTGCGACACTGGCCCACATGTGCCGCATGACCCGTACCGCCATTTTAGATGTGCTGCGCTCTGGATATGTTGAAATGGCGCTTTTAAAAGGCGCCTCCAAACGAAGAATTATTCTGCGCCATGCCCTGCCCAACGCCCTGGGACCGATCATCAACGTCATCGCCGTTAACTTGGGCTACCTGGTCAGCGGGGTAGTGGTTGTCGAGGCGGTTTTTGCCTTTCCCGGTCTCGGCCGGATGATGGTGGATTCGGTGACCAACCGGGATATTCCCATGGTTCAGGCGGTAGTTATGATTTTCTGTGTAGTCTACATCGGGGTCAACATTGTTGCGGATCTACTGGTCTTGCTGACCAACCCGCGATTGAGGATGAAAAAATGAATTTTCATGCAACCACTGATAAACAAAAAAAGAAAACCCGCCGCCGAGCTCGTCCCCGATTGACCCTGGCCGCTAAAATAGGCCTGATTATCCTGCTCCTGCACGGTCTGGTGGCCATCCTGGGCCCTGTACTGGCACCGGAATCACCTGCTGAAATCGTCAGTGACGACTCCTTTCTGGGGGTCGGTGAGTGCGGACTTCTCGGGTCCGATTATCTCGGCCGGGACCTTTATTCCAGGATGCTCCACGGCGCCCGGATGACCATCGGAACAGCGTTAATCGCTACCATCGCCGGTTTTTTGATCGGTATGGCACTGGGGTTTACCGGTGCTGAGGTGGGGGGATGGGTGGATAACGCCATCAGTGCCTTCGTCGACCTGCTGATTTCATTTCCACCGATTCTGCTGTCACTAGTGGTGATCGTGGCCCTGGGAAACTCCCTTCTGGTCTTGGTCGCCACGGTAGCGGTCATCCATGCTCCCCGCGTGGCCCGTGTCGGCCGCGCCATTGCCATGGATGTGGCGACCAAAGATTTTGTCGAAGTCGCCCGGACAAGAGGCGAAGGTTTGTGGTCAATCCTGAGCCGGGAAATCTGGCCGAATACGATCCGGTCACTGGCGGCGGAATTCGGGCTGCGTCTGACCTTTTCCATTCTTTTCCTCAGTTCCCTGAGTTTTCTGGGGCTGGGGATACAACCACCGACGGCGGACTGGGGCGTGATGGTTCGGGAAAACATGTCCGGTTTGCTGTATGGTTCCGGAGCCGCGCTTTTTCCGGCAGGGGCAATTGCCTCGATTTCGGTGGGTATCAACCTGGTGGTAGATTGGATTGTCGAACAAACCGGACAGGAAATTTCGGGCGAGATGTTAAAATGACACAAAAACTGAGCATCGAAAATTTAGTCATAGAGGCAAAAAAACCTACGGGTAAATGGTTTGAAATCATTCACGGCGTCAGTGTCACGGTCAAACCCGGAGAAGTACTGGCCCTGATCGGAGAGTCCGGCGCGGGCAAATCTACCCTGGGGTTGGCGGCACTGGGCTACTCAAGACCCGGAACCCGGATCACCGGTGGCAACGTCCGCCTGGGGGAGATGGATATTCTTAACCTGACCCGCCCTCAAATCCGTGATTTTCGAGGCAGACAGGTGGCCTATGTGGCTCAGAGCGCGTATGCGGCCATCAAC
>CAZFXX010000311.1:0-3987 GCA_964522985.1 uncultured Desulfobacteraceae bacterium | reverse complement strand
TGGCCATGATTACGGTGTGAGACGTTCGCCCGCCCTTTGACAAAACAATTCCCTTTAAATTCGGCTGACGGATGGCGAGCAGGTCCACCGGCGAAATGTCCGATGCCACAATGATCGTATCCCTTGTGAATGCCTGATCCGAATCCCCGTTGATACCGACAAGGTTGGCCAGCACACGGCGGCCGATATCCAGAATATCAGCGGACCGCTCACTTAAGTAGGAATCATCCATGGCTTTAAACATATCCGCATATTCAATAATGACCTTTTTTAATGCGTACTCGGCACTCTGGTGTTCGTTTATTTCCGCAATGATTTTTTTTCTTAAAGATTTATCCGCCAGGAACATAAGGTGGGCGTCTATGATGGCCTTATCATGGTCTGATATCCCCCGCGCATTATCAGCAACCTGCTTAATCTGGTCGGCAGCATTGTCAAATGCCTGCTCCAGGCGTTTTATTTCCAATGCCGCATCCGTGATTTGGATCCGATGAATCTGATCAAAATCGATGGTTTCAGACAAATAGTGCGCATAGCCGAATGCCACCCGATCCGATACGGGTTCTCCCCTGAGATGACTCTGCCTGAGTACCGGTTTTTGAATAGCCGTCTTTGATTCCGCCGGTTTCAAAACTTGAGTGTCATTCATCTGCTGCAGGTCTTCTGCGAGGAGGGTGTACGCAATCGTGGCCGCGATCTGGCTGGCAATATTCTTAAACAGATGGATATCGGCCTTTTTAATATTTTCTTCAGCCAGGGTTTGGGCCACCAGCGCACCGAGCACTTTTTTATGATAGATCAGCGGCACGCCCAGGTATGTTTTGTAAATCTCCTCCCCGCTGCCGGCATAATACTTGTACCGCGGATGCGATGACGGATTGACAATAAAAACCGGGGCCATTTTTTCAATGACCATGCCGGTCAGCCCTTCATCCACATCCATTTCAATAACGCCCACCGATTCCTTGCTCAGACCGACCGTCGCCTTTAATATGAGATTGTTGCCATAGGGATTGTAGACATATACCGAACACACGTCGATGTTAAACCGTTCGGCAATCATCCGGACAATGAGGTCCAGAGACTGTTCGGGGCTTTCAGATGCGGTAATGGTTTCCAGTATATCTTCTAAAATATGATTTTGATCACGTTGCATGGATGTCTTTCCTGATAATTAACGATAAAAATTATTTGGCAAATATTATACCAGAACCCTATATTAAAATCATTGTATATTATTTTGATAGATTAAACCGTTTTTAACTGGTATCCGGCATTACATTTTTGTTGTTTGTATATCATATGATTACATTTTTGTGGAAACGCAGGAAATAAATTTCAGAATAAATTTATCCGAAAATATGTTGGTTTTTCAATTATTAACATCAAGAAGCCCACCATCCAACTTGACATTGCGTCGTGCTTTAACTTATATTTATTCGTATATAAACCTTCAATATAATATGGAGGCACACCAATGAAAAACCATCCCATTACCCGAAGAAATTCCCTTAAAAAAATCGTTCGTTTATCCGGCGGTATTCTGGTTGCAGGAAATCTTCCCTTGTCAATTACCGCAAGGCTGGTGAACGCTGCGGAAACATCTGATAAATGGATTATTGAAGGGCTCGGGCAGACTGCCGGTTATTCGGTCAGGGATCTGACCCGTAAAGTGTTTGAAAAAGCCGGGGGCATGAAGCGCTTCATCTCCAAGGGAGACGTGGTGGTCATCAAGCCGAACATTTCCTGGGCCCGGAAACCCAGCCTGGCGGCCACGACCAACCCGGAGGTCATGGAAGCCGTTATTGAACTCTGCCAGGAAGCAGGGGCTGCAAAAGTCCGGATTGCCGACAATACCATTAATGATGTTAAGCGATGTTTTGCGATCACCGGTGCCGGTCTGGTGGCACAGAAAACAGGCGCGGACCTTATTCACCCACGATCTTCCATGATGAAAAAAATGAATCTGCACGGCAACCGCTTAACTGTATGGCCGGTATTTACCCCGCTGGTGGAAGCAGATAAAGTTATCAACCTCCCGGTGGCAAAGGTTCACGGATTAAGTGGTTTGACGCTGGGCATGAAAAACTGGATCGGCGGCGTGGGCGGCAGGCGCAGTGCTCTGCACCAGGATATCCACCAGACCATCGTGGACCTGGCACAGTTTTTCAAACCGCATATCACCTTGATTGATGCCACCCGGATCATGATTTCCAATGGCCCCTCCGGAGGCAGCCCGTCGGATGTCAGGATAGAGAATCGGTTGATTTTGAGCCAGGACCCGGTGGCGGCTGATGCCAAAGGAGCCACCCTGTTTGCCAAAAAGCCGGAGGATATCGGTTTTATCCGCCTGGGAGCCAAATGGGGTTTGGGGGCCATGGATCTGACTCAATTTAAACAGGATCTGGTGATCATTTGAAAACAAAGCATCTGATCTGGATTCGCCGGTTTTGTCAGGCATTTTTTCTCTGCCTGTTTATTTATCTTCTGATCGGGACAAAACTTCCCCAGGATGTGTACCTGGACTATTCCCAGACATTTGATGAAGTTTCCGACATCCGCATCAAAAAACCGGTGACCTTCTTTTTTCAGCTTGATCCCCTGGTCTGGCTGTCATCCATGATTTCCGCGCGCCAGTGGGTGGCCGGATTCGGATGGGCCATTTTAATCATTGCTGCAACCATGGTTTTCGGCCGTTTTTTTTGTTCGTTTGTCTGCCCGTTCGGCACCCTCCACCACATGACCGGATCAATCAGGCCTGCTTTAAAAGGTAAGGCCATGATCAATGCAAACAAAACAAACAACAACCGCCGGATCAAGTATTTTCTGCTGATTGCTTTTATTGCGGCCGCTGTCATGGGAGTCAACTATGCCGGCTTAATGGATCCGATTTCTTTTTTATTTCGAAGCCTGGCAGTGTCCATATTCCCGGCAATGGGTATCGGGTTAAGAAATTTTTTTGAAGCACTGGCTTTCAGCGATATCAAAATGTTCAATTACCTTGGTTACGGCCTGGAAGCTTTGGCTGCCCCGATTTTCGGCTATGAAAACAAGGCATTTCAGACCGGCTGGGTTATCGGCATTCTTTTTCTGATCATTCTCTTCTTAAACCGCATCCGGCCGCGATTCTGGTGCCGGGTCCTCTGCCCCTTAGGAGCGCTGCTGGGAGTTTTTTCACGATTCACCCTCCTGACCCTGGAAAAAGATGAAACCAAATGCACCCATTGCGGCGCGTGTGTCAAAGCCTGCCAGGGCGCTGCCTCCCCGGAACCCGGTCTGCAGTGGCAAAATGCGGAATGCCTTTTATGTTTCAACTGCACAAACGCCTGCAAAGAAGACGCGTTGGCCTTTCGTTTCAAAAAGCCGAGCCCGAAAATTATGAAAACGGATATCGGCCGGCGGGCGGTCATGGGGGGACTGGTGGCCGGTGTTTCCCTGCCGCTTCTCGGACGCTTGGACGGTCGATTATCAAAGGTTTCTTCTTCAAAATTGATTCGTCCGCCGGGTTCGCTGCCGGAAACAGAATTTTTAGACCGGTGCCAGCGGTGCGGTCTGTGCATGAAAGTCTGCCCCACCAATGTCATCAATCCGGCACTAAGTGAGGCCGGTCTGGCCGGTTTTTGGACCCCGACCCTGAATATGACGCTCGGTTACTGCGAATATACCTGTACCCTGTGCACCAGCGTATGTCCGACCGGCGCCATCGCCGAACTTACTGCAAAAAAGAAAATCGAAACACCGGTTCGTATTGGCTCCGCATACATTGACCGGGGCCGCTGCCTGCCATGGAACGGGAACAGTGCCTGTATTGTGTGCGAAGAACACTGCCCCACGTCTCCCAAAGCCATTTATTTTAAAAAAGATGTCATCATGCGGCCGGATGGCGAGAAGATCGATGTTCAGCTTCCTTTTGTGGATCTGAAACGGTGTGTCGGGTGCGGCATCTGCGAATTCAAGTGCCCGGTCAAAGGCAAACCCGCCATCCGG
>CAZFXX010000310.1:0-3989 GCA_964522985.1 uncultured Desulfobacteraceae bacterium | reverse complement strand
GAAATGCTCGGAGGCAAAGTTGGGAATGCCGGAAAACTTCAAGGGTTCTTTTTCCGTAAAAGTATCCCCGATCTTAATGGTGCCGTGGTTATGGATGCCGATAATATCTCCGGGAAAGGCTTTTTCCACATTTTCCCGATCCTGGGCCATGAAGATGGTGGCATTGGCAAAGGTGACGTTCTTGCCGATCCGGTGGTGCATGACCTTCATGCCTTTGTTAAATTTTCCTGAACAGATTCTGACAAAGGCGATTCTGTCCCGGTGGGCCGGGTCCATGTTGGCCTGTATTTTAAACGCAAACCCGGAAAACGGTTTTTCATAGGGGGACACTTCACGAGAGACGGCGAACCGGGGCCCCGGATGGGGGGCCAGTTCCACAAAGGCATTCAGCATTTCCCGTACGCCGAAATTATTAATGGCGCTGCCAAAAAAAATCGGGGTCTGGCTGCCTTTTAAAAATTGCTTTTGGTCAAAGGGGTCCGAGGCCCCTGCGATGAGTTCGATGTCTTCCCTCAGCTCATCGGCCTGGCCCTTCAGAAGTTCATCCAGGACCGGGTCTGAAAGATCATTGATCACGACGCCTTGATCTAAAAGGGTTTTTCGGCCGGGTTCGAAAAGATGCATCCTGCGCTGGAAAATATTATAGACCCCCTTGAATCTTTTTCCCATGCCGATGGGCCATGAAAGGGGGGTGCATTCGATCTGCAGTTTATTTTCGATTTCATCTAAAAGATCCAGGGGCGATTTCCCCTCACGGTCCAGCTTGTTGATGAATGTAATGATGGGGGTGTTACGCATCCGGCAGACCTCCATCAGCTTTTCGGTCTGGGGTTCCACGCCCTTGGCACTGTCAATTACCATCAAAGCGCTGTCCACCGCGGTCAATACCCGGTAGGTATCTTCGGAAAAGTCCTGGTGGCCCGGTGTATCCAGCAGATTGATCTCAAAATCCCTGTAATTAAACTTCATCACGGAACTGGTCACGGAAATACCGCGTTCTTTTTCAATGGCCATCCAGTCGCTGGTAGCGTGCCTGGCGGCTTTTCTTGCTTTAACGGCCCCGGCCTGCTGGATGGCACCGCCGAAAAGAAGGAGTTTTTCGGTCAAGGTGGTCTTGCCCGCATCCGGATGGCTGATAATGCCGAAGGTGCGTCTCTTGTCAATCTCTTTCCGGTTGTATCGGTCCATAAATTTTATTTTCAATAACTGGCATCTGGTATATACCGGATTACAGTTTTATATTTTTTCAATCGTGGGATACACGGAGTACACTAAATAGTTTGAATGTAATTTTAAAGTTGTACTGTATAAAATATGGCAGAATTGGGGATTGTAAAGCGGATGATTGAATCAGGGCAGGCGGGCGTTTATATCTTAAGGTGAAGTTGGATTAGATCGAATCTAAAAATTGTATCTGATTTCACAAAACAGCCGGTCGTTGTCCCCGATATTCTTAAAGACGGCAAGGTCCCCGGATGAGTACAGCACGATTCCGGTGCTGATTTGAAGAAAATCGGTGATATCGTATTCGGCAGTAAATCGCTGATAGGCACCATCTTCGCCCTTGCTGTCGTAGGTGGAGAGCAGGAGTGTCAGGGTCAGGGTATCGTTTAAAAAATCCCTGCTCGCTCTTGCCGTCCACTGGAATTCATCGGGCTGTGCGCTGTCCGGGGCTGATTTTAAAGTTTTATCAAAGCCGTTTATGTGCCGGTTTACAGCCTCGATGGTGAGGGTGGTATCGGTAAAGCCGGAATACTCAAGTCCGGCCAGAATATCGGTGCGAGACCAGGTTTTGCCCGGAGCGTTGAAAAATTTGAATCCTTGTATCCAGGCGGCCTCTGTTTTAAGGAGCCAGTTGCCTGTTGCAACATTAAAGGCTGTGCCCAGCATTTTCAGGCGGGCATGCCTTCGTTTCACCACGGGCGGTAATCCGGGGGAGACAAGCTGCACGTGGGGGGTGTCGTTATAATAGTCGGCCCCGTAAAATGAGATATCCCATCCGCTGAAGATGCCATTGATTGAGGCCGCATACTCGGTGTTACCAACATCGGAACCGGGTTTATCGTCATGGGGCGGCGGGGTGGCACCCGGGTAAAAGTCATTGCCGTATTCCGGGTTTTTGTTGAAGCGGATTTCATGAAGGGCAATGCCCGTGACGCTCCAGTTGCCGATATAATAGTCCAGTCGGGTCATGGTCACCGGCAGTCGCAGGTCTTCAATATCGGTGATGCCCGGCTCACGAAGGTTTAGGGGGTTCAGAACATCCGTCACCCGTATATTGTCCGATTTTCCCCATACCACCACCTGGCGGCCGAATTTGATGTCCAGACGGTCTGTCAGGCTGCCCTGAATATAGGTTTCACCCAGTTCAACCTCTTTTTCGTAATGATCGATCACATTATTGGTGAACTCATCCCGGCCTTTGATGGCATAGGCAGCATCCCAGGCCCCCTTGCCGGTGACACGTGCCTGCCACTGTTTGGAAAAGCGGGCGTTGAGCTCAAGGTTCAGGTCCTTTCGCAGCCGGGACAAGCCCCGCCAGTCAGTGTTTCCGTTTTCAGGTTTATCGTGGGCAACCGCATAGGAGGCACCCAGTTTGGTATATCCGTCCAGACTGAATATTGACGGTGGCTTTATGTCCTCGTCCTTTGGGATATCCATCTGGACGATTTCGTCATTAAACCCTTCCAGGAAATCATCTTCCGATGGATTTGGGCGGGTATCTTCAGGTGGGTCGTCAAAGCCGTCAAGCACGTTCTCGCTTTTATTTTCAGATAATTCAGACGGTTTGTCGTCAAAATCGCTAAGGATGTCATCCAGTGTTTCGTCCTCTGCTGCACACGATGGCCCGGGGGATAAAACCGCCCAAAATAGCAGTAAAACGAAAATCGCGGCCATCGTCCATAGGATTTTATAACTATATTCCCGCCATTTTTTTATTTTCCATTTATATCTGTTTGTCATTGTATTTATTTTTATTGTTTCTTTGCGAGCTTTGCGGCTTTGCGTTTACGTGAAAAACGATTTAAAAGCCCTTTTCCATTGTCCGGATGGAAAACAGGTCAACGGTCAGATCCTGGTTGAATTTTACGTTATTGAATTTCAAGATGGTTTTATGCGCGGTTTTTTTGGCCTTTTTTTTGGTGATATGCATTTCCGTGGCCACCCATATGTTGTCGATCCTGTCGAGCTGGCGGATATCCATATATTTCAGGTAGCCGCCGTCGCGGACCCAGTGAAGGGCACGGATGACAAAAAAGTTATCCTGGCGCACAAACAGAAGGGATTTTTCATATCCGGTCTCTTCCACCACATCTTTTGAGCGCGGGGTTGACCAGATGACCCATGTTTTAACGCCATTAACCTCTTTTTCCGGTGTTTTCTCAAAAAAAGTATAATCGTAGTCTTCAAGATTTCTGGAGGTCATGTCCGAATAGGTCAGGTCGGAACCCATGAAGCTGCCGCTTTTATCGGTGGACGCGATGCGCTTGGTTTTTTTAAGGGCCGGCAGGTACAGCCACTGGTCGTCGTCTTTATCCGGCCTGTCGTAGTCAAAGGTTAAAAATGCCGTATCCTTGACATCTGCCGGGTGCTGAAAAAACATGAGTTTCAGTGTGTCTTCACCTTTGTCTTTGCTGAAGGTATGGAGTTTGCGAATTCTTTGTTTGCCTTTTTTATCGATGAGCACCATCTCCATGTCGGAAATCTGGTTGTCACCGTCATCCCTGGCATCCACCTTTTCTATTATGGCCCGGGCCTTGGGGTCATCTGCCCCTGCCAATGCCACGGAAAAACCTATAATGGTTGCGACAATTACGATGGGTATAAAAAGAAGTTTCGTTTTATTTTTCATGATATTTCTCCTAATTAATTAGGTTGAAGGCTGAAGGCCTTGTTAAAAGTGAAAATTGAATATTGATGGCGTCGTAAAAAATCTCCATCTACTGCGTTATAGAGATTTTCCAGAGACTCGACATACCACATGTATG
>CAZFXX010000309.1:0-3996 GCA_964522985.1 uncultured Desulfobacteraceae bacterium | reverse complement strand
AGCTCCGAACGCATATTTCTTTGATAATTCATTGAAATTTTTTGATTTCGGCATTTTTATTGAAAGGCTTGGTTCTAACTTCGCCTACTATATGGTGTCGTTTTAAACAAAATTGATACAACATATTGTTTTAATTATATTTGTTTATTGCTAAAATTCATATGTTAATTCTGCTGGGCGAAGTTAGAACCAACCCCAAAGATTCATATAAGATTAGGATAAGGGACACTCAAATATGGCGGAACTTGATGTGCGAAATGTCTATAAAATTTTTGGTGAAAATCCTGACGAAGCCATGGATCTTCTCAGACAGGGTATATCAAAGAAAGATGTTTTTGAAAAAACCGGTCAGGTAGTAGGTGTGCATGACGTCAGTTTTCACCTTAAATCAGGAAGCTTTTTCTGCATCATGGGTCTGTCTGGAAGCGGCAAATCGACCCTGCTTCGCTGCATCAACCGTTTGGTGGATCCGACGAGCGGTGAGATCTACCTTGAAAGTGAGGGCAACCGAATTGATATAGCCCGCCTGACAAAAAAAGAACTTAAGATGGTGCGTAAAAAACAGATGGCAATGATTTTTCAGCACTTCGCGCTTTTTCCTTACAGAACCGTGCTTTCAAACGCTGCCTTTGGCCTTGAAGTTCAGGGAATTCCTAAAAAAAAACGTGAGCAAAAGGCCCAGGAAATACTCGGCCTTGTTGGCCTTGGAGAATGGGGCACAGTATGTCCGCCTCAGCTGTCAGGTGGTATGCAGCAACGTGTCGGCCTGGCACGGGCCCTTGCTTCCGAGGGAGACCTCCTGTTGATGGACGAACCCTTCAGCGCGCTGGATCCCCTTATCAAAGTTAACATGCAGGACGAACTGATCAATCTGCAAAACCAGATCCAGCGCACCATCCTCTTTGTGACCCATGATCTTGACGAAGCACTCAAGCTGGGTGACAAGATCGCCATCATGGAACAGGGTCGCATCGTGCAGATGGGAACCCCCGAACAGATTATTGTGAATCCTAAAACCGAATATGTCACTAGATTCGTGGAAAATGCCGATGCCACAGGCGTCATAAGTCTGGGCACCATTGCCCGAAAACTTCCACTCAATTCCGATGGTGTCACAACAGCAGATACATCCATACTGGAAAAAGAACCCGCTTTCTTCGCTAAATACAGGGATGTTGTTTACTACCTGGATGAAGACTCACGCCCCCTTGGATGTGTGCGACGGGGACGTACATTTCCCCTCAGGCCGGTTCACAGGAACATGACGGCAAAGGAAGCCCGCAGGATCTTTTTGATGGCCGACGATAAGATGCTTTTAAAAGATCTGATGTATATCCGTCTCGAAATATCGGTCAATCCCGTCGTAGTCGTATCCGAGGCCGGTGTCTTTCAGGGAGTTATTACAGAAAAAGAGGTCCTGCAGGGAATCCTTGATAAAGGGCGTTCCAATAACAATTCAACAAAACACGGCGGCACAGGAGATAAATAATGAAGAATCGAGTGAAGAAAACGGATTGCTCCGCGCGTTTCCTTACATATTCCTTTCTCATCATGATACTGCTCCACCTTCTGCGTGTCCCGGCTCTATCAAAGGAATACGGCGCCAGTCTCTTCGACGAAATAGGAAAGAAAAGCCTGATTCCCCTTGACGGTTGGATCGATGTGGGTATCGATTGGATCGCCCTGAATTTCATGGAACTTTTCGATGCAATTACTTATATAATTACAAACATTAACAGCGGCATTCTCGCAATTCTCGACTTTCTTCCCGTTATTTCCCTATCCTACGGTGAATCTTTGATAGCCTTCCCAATTTTGTCCATCATTCTTATCCCGATTCTCTGGTGGCTGGCGGACATAGGAACGGGTATCTTTGCCTTTGCAGGTCTCTGGTTTACGGCAAATGTGGGACTTTGGCCCGAAACCATGGAAACCTTCTCACTCACCCTGACGGCGGCGTTTATAGCCCTGTTTTTTGGCATTCCCACGGGAATCTTGGCGGGTAAGTCTGATCTGGTGGAACATATCATCCGGCCAATTCTGGATTTTATGCAGACCCTGCCGGTATTTGTCTATCTCATACCCGCCGTCATCCTTTTCGGACTGGGCGCCGCTCCGGGGGTTTTTGCCACGACTATCTTCGCCATTCCGCCAGCCGTTCGTCTGACAAATCTGGGAATTCGCGGCGTGCCCGTGGAACTGGTAGAAGCGGGCGAGGCTTTTGGATGCGGATACTTTCAACTGCTCTGGAAAATACAACTCCCCATGGCGCGACCCTCGATCATGACCGGAGTGAACCAGACAATTATGCTTTCTCTCTCGATGGTTGTCATCGCTGCCCTGATAGGCGCCGGGGGTCTCGGGATAGAAGTGGTCCGGAGTATCCAGAGGATGCTTGTGGGCAAAGGTTTTGTAGCGGGAATCGCCGTGGTCATTGTTGCCATCATCTTAGACCGCGCGACTCGCAGCATCGGGCAACGCAAGCTTGGCTGATGTGAATAGAGTCTGATAAAATCGGACTGGAAATAATCAAATGGCCCATGAAAGGGGGTGAATGTTTTCAGGAAATTTATTTAAGGCATCCGGACTGAAGGTAACACCCTGCATACAGTGACAGTTTAACTATTTAAAAAGAGGAGTAAATCATGATACAACGAAAAAAATTTATGCTCTGCCTGCTGCTCGCGGCGGTAATGACGGTAACACTGACATTCGGAACGGCCGCGGCACAGGAGAAGAAAACACTTAACTTCGGTGTAGTGGCGTGGTCTGAAGCGCTGGCCGAGGGGGAACTGATCAAATACATCATGGAAAAAGAAATCGGTTGGCCTGTTAAGATAGTAAACCCTGATATTGGGGTAGCCTATACGGCACTCGCTAACGGTGACCTGGATCTTTTTATTGAATCCTGGCTTCCTATGACCCATGAGGCTTACTGGGACAAGATTGCCAGCAAAATCTGCGACTTCGGTCCCATTTATGAAGATGCCAGTCTCGGGTGGGCCGTACCTAACTATATACCGAGAGAGGTCTTCAATTCGGTCGCTGATATGAACAAGGCCGAAGTCAAGGAAAAATGCGGCGGAAAGATAATAGGCGTCGATCCCGGTGGCGGCCTGATGCAGCATTCCTCCCTCATGATGAAAAAATATCCCGAATTGAAGGACTGGAAACTAATCGAAGGCAGCGACTATGCCATGGCAGCCTCCCTGAAGAGGTCGATGCAGCGGAAGGAATGGACTGTGGTAACCCTGTGGAAACCTCACTTTGCCTTCAGCCGCTTTGATATCCGTTATATCGAAGACCCGCGAAAAATACTTGGAACCGAGGAACGGGTCCACATGATCGGCCGCCGGGATTTCATGGATGTTTTCCCCAATGAAGTCAGCAGTTTCCTGTCAAGGCTTTATTTCACCATCGACCAGGTCAACGAGCTTGTCGATCTCTATGAAAAAGATGAAGATACAGCCGCCAAGAAATTCATCAAGAATAATCCCAAGCTGGTACACTACTGGGTAACCGGCGAGTTCTCCGATTAATAAAGACCTGTAGAAATGCCGCTCGCATATGTCGCGACGGAATCCAGAAAAGAGTATTTTCTTATTAAGGCCGTCCTTCGGGACGGCCTTAATTGATAAACCCAAATTGGTGATAAATCTCTATGGAAAATAAAAAGAGAGAAGTTTACAAAAACCTCAGGTACCGAATAATCACACACGATCTACCACCGATGGAACCACTGAATGAAAAAGAACTGATAACTCGCTATAAAATTGGGAGAACTCCTCTTCGTGAGGCGATGCTTGAATTGCAAAACGATGGTCTCATACAACGACTTCCACGATCTGCAACATTAGTGACCGCCATCGATTTTAATACTTTTAAGGAGGTCATTGAGGTTAGACTAAATCTTGAAGGATTTGCTGGCCAATTGGCAGCAAAAAAAATTACCGAGAAACAACTTGATGCACTTAGACAAAATATAACAATGGTAAA
>CAZFXX010000308.1:0-3997 GCA_964522985.1 uncultured Desulfobacteraceae bacterium | reverse complement strand
AAAAATTTTACCCCATTGGGCATAGCTTGCCTGGGCGCTCGTGGGCACCAACGAAACATCGCAGATGCAGTGCACAGAAAAAGCGACACAACTATCGAACAAAAGGACATAAAATGAATTTTCAGGAAGTGATTCTATCTTTACAAAAATTTTGGGCCCACAAGGGTTGCGTCCTGACCCAACCGTATGACATCGAAGTGGGGGCCGGTACGTTCCATCACACTACCCTGCTGAAAGCCCTTGGCCCAGAGCCCTGGAATGCTGCTTATGTGCAGCCCTCCAGACGTCCCACCGACGGGCGTTACGGTGAAAACCCCAACCGTTTGCAGCATTACTACCAGTTTCAGGTGATTCTGAAACCGTCTCCGGCCAATGTCCAGAAAATGTATCTGCAGAGCTTGAAGGTTATCGGCGTGGACCCTCTGGAACATGATATCCGGTTCGTGGAAGACGACTGGGAGTCTCCGACCCTGGGTGCCTCCGGGCTGGGGTGGGAAGTATGGCTCGACGGAATGGAAATTACTCAGTTTACCTATTTCCAGCAGACCGGCAGTATCGAACTGCGCCCTGTATCCGTGGAACTTACCTATGGTCTAGAACGGATCTGTATGTACCTGCAACGGGTCGATAATGTTTATGACCTGCAGTGGAATGATACGATTACCTACGGGGATGTACACCATCAGCAGGAGGTAGAACAGTCCACCTACAACTTTGAAATCGCAGACGTGGATGCCCTGTTCGAGTTTTTTAATAAATATGAAGCGGAAGCCAAAAAAATAGTTGCCCGGGACCTGGTGCTGCCGGCCTATGAGTATTGCCTGAAATGTTCTCATACCTTCAATCTGCTGGATGCCCGGGGGGCGATCAGCGTTACCGAACGTACCGGCTATATTGCCCGTATCCGCAATATTGTCAGACTCTGCGCGGAAGCCTATTTACAGCAACGCAAAAAGATGGGCTTTCCTTTACTGAAAAAATAATCTGTCTGCCGGAACATAAGATCATCAAGCGCATCACACGGGATAATAAATTGTAAATAGAGGTAATTATGAATACGCTATTAGTTGAAATAGGGGCCGAGGAGATTCCGGCCGGTTATATCGCGCCTGCTTTAAAATCATTTTCCGCCTTGCTGTCGGCTGGAATGTCGGCGGCCCGGATCGATCACGGTAGTTTCAGGACCTTTGGTACACCGCGGCGTCTGGTGGTGGAAGTCTCGGATGTTGCCGAAAAACAGACCGCCCTTTCTGCCGAAGTGACCGGACCGCCGGCACGGATTGGATTTGACGCTGATGGTCACCCGACTGTAGCGGCCAAAAAATTTGCCGAAAAGATCGGCGTGCCGGTGAGCCGTTTAAAAATCGTCAAGACCGGCAAGGGAGAATATCTGAGTGCCCGCAGGATTGAACGCGGTCTTGCCGCACAGACCGTTCTCAAAAGTATCCTGCCGGAAGTGATTAAGGCCATTTCTTTTCCTAAAACCATGCACTGGGCCGACCTGGATATTTTTTTTGCCCGCCCGATCACTTCGGTCCTGGCGCTTTTTGGAGATAACGTTGTTTCTTTTACCGTGGGCAATATCAAAAGCAACCGGGTTACGTATGGCCATAGCTTCATGGAACCGGGGCGAATCAGGATTGGCGCCATCGGAAACTATATTGAAAAGCTGAGGGACGCCCATGTGATTGCGGATATTGATGAACGGCGGGACATGGTGAAACAGGCCGTTTCCATCGCTGCCCTCAAAACGGGTGGTCAAATCCTGCCGGACGAGGAGCTGCTGGAGATCGTGACCAACCTGGTTGAATATCCGGTGGCAACGGCTGGAAGTTTTGATGCCGCTTTTCTGGAAATTCCGCGTGAAATTTTAATCACCGCCATGCGGGAGCATCAGAAATATTTTGCCGTTGTGGATCAGGATCAGCAGTTGATGCCGAGTTTTGTTGCCGTAAACAACACCCGTACAAAGGATATGGATCTTGTTTCCCGGGGCCATGAACGGGTTTTAAGGGCACGGTTGCGCGATGCCGAGTTTTTCTATAAAAGTGATGTTGAAATATCACCCGAGACCCGGATCGAAAAATTAAAATCGGTTCTATTCCAGGCCAAACTGGGCTCCATGTATGAAAAAAGCATGCGGGTTGAAAAAATTGTCGAATTCCTGGCCGATGCGGTAAATGCAGACCCGAATTTTAAAAAACAGATCCAGCGGGCCGCCTGCTTGTGCAAAACAGATCTGGTCAGCCAGGTGGTGATCGAGTTCACAAAACTGCAGGGAGTGATGGGGCGGATCTATGCCGCCGTTGCAGGAGAGGTTGAGGCGGTTGCCAATGCCATCGAGGAGCATTACCGCCCCACCTATTCAGGCGGGCCGCTTCCGAAAACAAAAATCGGCGCCCTGTTGAGCATCGGCGACAAGATAGATTCCATCTGCGGCTGTTTCAGCGCAGGGATAGTGCCCACTGGTGCTGCTGATCCCTATGCCCTCCGGCGCCAGGGCATCGGCATTATTCAGATCATGCTGGACCGGGGCTTTGCATTTCCCCTGGGTGCCCTGATAGATTTTACGCTGACCCAGTTTAAAGAAAAAGCAGCGACCCCGCTAGAGGCAACAGCCGAACAGGTTTATGATTTTTTTGTCCGCCGCATGAACCATCTACTGGTCGAAGAGGGATTTTCCAAGGATGTGGTTGCTGCAGTTACCGTTGTTTCCGTAGACCATGTGCCCAATGTATGGAATCGGGTGAAGGCCCTGGAAGAACTGAAAGCCGCCCCGGATTTCGCACCCCTTGCCACGGCCTTTAAACGGGTGGTCAACATCATGAAAAAAACGAATCTGGCCAATGTCGTTGAAGTGGATACCGGTCTGTTCGAAGATACCGCCGAAACAGCCTTGTACGAAGCTTTTTTAAAGATAAAAAACAGCGTTGAGACCTGTCTTGAAACAGCTAATTTCAACCAGGCTTTTCTGGATATAGCCTCTTTGCGGGATACGGTGGATGATTTTTTTGAAAAAGTCCTGGTCATGACAAAAAATAACGCTCTGCGGACCAACCGGCTGGCCCTGCTGGGTGAAATCGCCGGATTATTTAGCCGAATTGCCGATTTTTCCAAAATTACTACATAATTGACTATTGAATATTTGTTGAATCGCTCCGCTCCGCCATTCTATAAATACTTAACTTGGGCGATTAGCGGTAAGTTATCGGCGTTTAGCTTTGAGAAACCAGGGCATCATGTTAATGAGAAATAACATCATACGGATGAATGGTTGAATAAGGTATTCTGCCTGTTTAAAAACCGGCAGAGCAAAAACGATGCCTTACCTGGACATTAAATGTTTTCTGTCCGGCATTCGATATTCAAAAATACGTTATTTTGCCGCTATTAAGTGCGTATATTTATTCTCACCGAAACAGTGGCCCCTTTTAGGGTCGCACGGGCAGCGCCCGTGGTTTAATTAATTGCAATTGGACGTTGGATGTTCAATGTTCACAGTTTGTCCATAAATCATGCCCTTTGGGCTTAACTCAATACCGGCCCTTTTGGGGTCTGATTTTTATGTGAAAGGATGATATCATGGCGTTTGACCCTGAAAAAGATAAGCTTTTAAAAAAATGGAAGTGTGATGAAACCGGGTTGGTTATCTCCATCAACCAGTATGGAGATGCCCAGCCTAAATTACAGATCGGGCCCAGAATACTGCTGAAAAAAGACGGCAGCGAAAGGGCGCCTGCCAAGGCCGGCCGTCTGACCGTGGAAGATGTGATGTGGCTTTACGATATTATTGATGAAGTCAAAGATGGACTGACCGATCTGGCAGGCCCCCAATAAGTGACGGGCAATAACCACCAGACACTAGAAGATGGATCGGATGTGGCCGCCGCCATTGTAAATCCGGTAAAGGGAAAGAATTCTCCCCATCCCGGGTCTGTTGCCCTGATGGTGAGTAATGCTGTTGATCTGCGCCGACTGGCCAAAGCAATGGCACCTG
>CAZFXX010000307.1:0-4015 GCA_964522985.1 uncultured Desulfobacteraceae bacterium | reverse complement strand
AATTTTTTAATACTCTTGTTTTCACCCACTGCAATGATTGTATCACCGGTTTTTATGATGGTTTCGGCCGATGGATTGAATTCCATGCTGTTGTCACCACTGATCATGGCAAGGACAATCAGATTCAGATTTTTTCGAATTTCCGAATTTTTCAGGGTTACCCCGACAAGATTTGAAGATTTTTTCCACCTTTGTCTGTTCCAGGTAGATATCGGTATTTTCATCCGTAAAGGCCATTTCCAAAAAGCGGATTACCCCGGGTCGCAGTATGGCATGCGCCATTCTCCTGGCGCCCACTTCAAACGGTGAGACCACAACAGTGGCACCGGCCGTGTACAGGATATTTTTAGTTGAATTCTGGCTGGCTCTGGCAATAACGCAAAGGTCCGGGTTGAGGCCTTTGGTAAGCAGGAATAGAAAGACATTGTCGGCATCTGAACCGAGCGCCGTCATCAAGGCACCGGCGTTTTTGATGCCGGCTTTCAGCAGGCTCGTTTCCTCCGTTGCACTGCCTACGACAAAAAGAACGCCATCTTCCTCCATAGCCGGTATGCGATCCGGGTTTTGTTCAATGACAATAAAATCATGCTGCTTTTGAATTAAATATTTACACAGGGAACGGCCCATTCTGCCATATCCGCAGATGATGCAGTGATTTTTCATCCTGTTTATTTGTCTGTCCAATTTTCGCTTCCCCAGGATAAGCCTGATACGTCCTTCCACCAGAAACTGAATTAAATTACTAAGTACATACAGAACAAAACTCACGCCGAAAAAAATAAGAATAATGGTAAAAATTCGGCCGGCCTGACTGACCTCATGAACCTCACCATACCCCACCGCCGCCAGTGTGATCACCGTCATATACAACGCGTCTATCACGCCCCAGCTTTCTTATCATATATCCGACAGTACCGAGGATCACGAGTAAGAAGGTGGATACGATTGCTACGAGAAGGTAGGTGGTACGATTCAATGAAATATTCCTGTTATGGGTTCTATTTTTTATTAATGAAGTAAGCGGATATCGTTTCGATTATTTGAAAATATTAATTCATTTTATAATTGATAACTTATAATGCAGTATAAAATTATCGGATTTAAGTGTCAAACAAAAAGCCCATACGCTGGGACCATATCATGAGAACCTTTAGCGTCCCACCTCTGGCAGTTTCATTTTTTGCACACAATCGTTTCATAAATGGCACACATTTTTTCGGGCCTTATCGTATTGATTTTTATTTTAGCCACGAAAAGGTGCTTGCATACCGGAATAACAGCATTTTTTGTTTTTATGACAAATATTGGAATCTGGTATCATTTATGCTTTTAACCTATTCTCAAAAAGCTCGATAATGGCAAACCACCTCGAAAGGGTGGGACGCAAAGCCACTGACCTGACGCCTTTTGATCCAAAAGGCAATGGCAGCAGGGTTGCCGGGCAAGTGGAGCACTCTCCAAAGATGTTGCGCTTGGCATGGCAGGCAATAATTTTTGGAGGGTATCCGTATGCACAAACCTATCTGCAGTATACATACAGTATTTTTTATCTTGTAGTTTTCCTTATTTTCTGCTTTTTTTCAAGTGCTGCATTCGCGGCTGATCTGACCCTTGCGTGGGATTCCAATTCGGAATCCGATCTTGCAGGGTATAAGGTATATTACAAAACCGGTTCATCAGGCGCACCATATGACGGCGTCAATGCCGATCAGGGAAGCTCCGGTATCATCGTCTCACTGGATGACCTCAGTGACTCTGGTAATCCCGGATTCACTTTGAGCGGGCTGTCTGAAAATACGGTTTATTATCTTGCCGTTACTGCATATAACGAGCAGGGCAGTGAAAGCGGGTATTCCAATGAGGTGAGTCACCTGACGACGGCATTGCATCCTTTAAATGGGAACAGACCGGCGGGACATCGGTGGCATTGTCTACGCCGGCGGATACCCAATGTGCCTTTTTGACGCCGGATGTCGGACAAAACGGTGAAACCCTTACCTTTCGTCTGAGTGTGGCCGATTCCAGCGGTGCTGTCTCCACGGATGACTGTATCATCAACGTCACCTGGATCAATGAACCGCCAACGGCCCATGCCGGACCCGACCATACTGCCAATGAAGGTGATATCATCACCTTGGATGCCGGAAAATTCTTTGATGAAGATGACGGTATCGGCAGCTATCAATGGGTTCAGATCGAGGGGAGCCCGGTGAACCTGTCCGATCCCGCCGCCGCATTACCCGAATTTACGGCCTCTGATGTCGGGCCGGCCGGTGCTGCGCTGAAATTCCAGCTCACCGTGGCGGACAATGGCGGCCTTCAGGCCCAGGATACCTGCATTGTCAACATTTGCTGGCAGAACCAGCCACCGGTGTCGGATGCGGGGGTGGATCAGACGGTTGAAGGCGGGGCAGTTGTTGCTCTGAACGGTACCGGTTCGACTGACCCGGATGACGGTATCTCATCTTATCGCTGGAACCAGACATCCGGAATGCCGGTAACCCTGTCGGATCCCACCGCTGTCTGTCCCACCTTTACAGTCCCGGCTGCGGGGACGGATGGCGAAGCGTTGAATTTTACCCTGACGGTCACGGATACCGGCGGTTTACAGCATGCTGATGCCTGCATGGTGACGGTTCATCATCAGGATACGGATACGATATCTCCGACAGTCCGGATTACCTCTCCAAGGATACGGTGGCATTATTACTTTACCTGGAAAAAGAGCATTGATGCGGCCGGCACTGCTTCGGACAATGTCGGGGTCAGCCATGTGACCTGGTCAAATTCAGCGGGCGGCAGCGGCATGGCGTCAGGGACCAGCCGGTGGAAGGTAAAAGCCTTGGCCTTGCAGCGCGGTTACAATGTCGTGACCCTTACGGCAGAGGATGCCGCCGGCAACCGGAGCAGCCAGAGCATCACCATTTACCGGCTTCGATAGTAAAAGTCGGATAACCCTGTGATCGGCATGAAGCTTTAAAAGCTTCATGCCGATTATTTTATTTAAACACAGGTTGAAGATTCTTGAAGGCATTCTGTCTATTGGTGGGCACAGCCCACCCTGTTATTCATGCTCCCGCCTTCTGATTGCTGACCACTGGCCTCTGTCATCCGCCTTCCGGCCCCGCCTTTTAACTCCCTGATTGATGCAACCGATAGTAAAATCCCTTTTGACGGATCAGTTCCTCGTGGGTGCCGGTTTCGATGATTCTGCCCCGGTTGAGAACAAAAATGCGATCTGCCGCCCGAACTGTTGACAGGCGATGGGCCACCACCAGGGCGGTCCTGTGTGCCATAAGCCGGTTTAATGCCGCCTGTATATGCATCTCGGTCCGGGTGTCGATATAGGAGGTGGCCTCGTCAAACAGGATCAACCGGGGGTTCCGGGCAAAGGCCCTGGCAATGGAGATAAGCTGACGTTCACCGCTTGAAAGGGAAGTACCGCTTTCCGAGAGAAGGGTGTCGATGCCTCCGGGGAGACGATGGATGAGGTCTTCACAGCGGGCCGCTTTGATAATTTGTTTCATTTTATCATCGGAAACGGCTGATGCACCGGCAAAGATATTGTCCCGGATGGTTTCGGAAAACAGGAAGGGGTCCTGCATCACCAGGGCCATGTCAGACCGGAATACAGCCGTATCCATATTTTTAAGATCACAGCCGTTGATCAGTATGCGTCCGGATGTGGGGTCATAGAAGCGCAGTACCAAGTTGATCAGGGAGGTTTTCCCGGCACCGGTGGGGCCCACCACCGCCACGGTTTCACCTGCCCGGATGGAAAAGGAAATATTTTTGAGAATCGTTTCATTTTCGACATACCCGAAAGAAACACCGTCGAACCTGATTTCTTTAAAAGACCCCGGGCCGGGCGGATCCGTATGGGCGGCGGCCGGGACGGAGGACAATCTGTTTGTGCTGTCCAGAATCAAAAAGATGCGCTCGGCGGAGGCCATGGCGTTCTGCAGGATATTGTATTTTTCAGCCAGGTCCCGGATGGGCCTGAAAAACATCCGGA
>CAZFXX010000306.1:0-4022 GCA_964522985.1 uncultured Desulfobacteraceae bacterium | reverse complement strand
ATTCACAGTGGTCTCCCACGTTGGATGGGCCGAACAAGCACGTATAATTAAAAAAATGCAGAGATAAATATTTTTTGACATATACCCTAAATGTTTATATAAATTATTTTCTTGCTAAAATTGATATTGTTCCAAACCCTTAACAAAGGATGGACAATCACAATGAATACGAAAACCCCATTTCTCAATGAATTCTGAGAGGTGGGGTTTTGTTGTTTATTGGCAGGATGGTCAGCAGGCAATGGATCGTATATTTTGATAAAAAGATGTAGTGTGCTGGAGTTGGGATGTTGGCAAGCTATACCACGATTTTAGCAGACTGTTTTTCGTGTGCTATCCTTAATGTATCTGTATTGAGACATTAAGTGGCACATTTGGTCGGATAACATTACAAAGGTGATGTTATCCAGATCTGCACAAGCACTTGTTTCTGGCGCGCGCCGGGCGTGCTCGCGGGTCAGCACCGCGATTAGATGTAATGATTAAAAGGAGGGAAAAATGAACGGTAAAAAGGTAATTATCCGCATATTGTTCGTTCTTTGCTTGTTTTTCGTTGGGTTAAACCAAGCAGTTTCATTGGGAAATAACATCACTAATCATCGTAAAACAATTTCAGTTCTTCAAGAGCTATGCAGGGCAGAAGTTACGGCTTCCAAAACTTATGCAGCATTTTCCCAAAAAGCCTTGGATGAAAAGTATTATAGCGTTGCCCGCCTTTTCAGCGCCTTAAGTGAATCTGAGTCCGTTCACGCCAGGAATTTTAAAAACATATTAAATGATCTGGGTGTTGAGCCGAAAAATTTCCCAAAGCTAAATATTAAAGTAGGTGATACGAAAAAAAATCTAAACTGGGCTCTTAAAGTAGAGCTTTCAGAAATTGATACTAATTATCCAAAAACTATAAAAAGAATAAAATCGGAAGGGAATAAAAGGGCATTAGAAGATATAACCTATGCCTGGCAAGCTGAAATGCAACACAGGGATTTGATAACAAAAATGCAATCTGCCCTTTGGCTTTTCTTTGGAAAGATTGTCGACAAATTAAAAGAAGCGCATGAGTATCATGTGTGTCAGAGGTGTGGTTCAACAGTTTTTGAGGTCCCAGAAAAATCCTGTATTATTTGTGGAAGTCCCGTTTCAATGTATAAGCAAATAAAGTGATAATTATTTTTTGTTTGTTTCTTACTGAAACGAAAGAACATCCAAGTAAATTCAGCCGACGCAAAAAATTGCGCGGCTGATTTGCGCCGTTGCAAATAGCCATATTTAATCACACGTGTACTCCGCTTGCACATAACTGCTATGTACAACAGGTTTCCAATCTGTTTTAAAACCTGCACCACCTCCAACCTATTCACACTTTAAAAGCGTTTGAAAAGCTGTGATATCAACACACCAAGGAGTTCTGACGTGCCATTTATCAAGCATAATACCCCACAATCTCTCCACACCGATCATTGAAAAATTCCATCGCCTCATCAATGGTGTTAAAGATTATCCAGTCATGCCGTATTGTCTTTTTAACCCGATTGGGGTCGGACAGGGCTTTCATAACCTGAACAAAATCTTTCATACGACCTCCATTATATAGCTGATTAGTAATCAGGTGAGCATAGTGGCATTGTAAAGGAGATTTTAAAGACTGGAAATAAAAAATATAAAATCGTAATAAATCAGTTTTTCAGGCCTGGAAACAAGCGATTACTTGGATATGGTTTTTAAGGTGGGTGATATCATCTTTTGGTGTATCGATGTTTTGCATCCCTGCCAAATGGAATTTTAAATTTTCTCATTTTTTTTCTCAGTGTCGACGGGTTGACTCCCAGCAAAACGGCCGCACCCTTTTCACCGCCGATCTGCCCCCCTGTCAACTCAAGTGCTTTGATGATATGAAGGATCACAGTTTGATCCAGGGAGTTGAAATTTGCCGGGCTTGTCGATCCGCTACAGATGCCCTGGTTGATCTCTGATTTTTGAACGGCCACAGGTGAGGTATTCACGATTCCATCGAAGGACAATAAACGCCCCTGGCAGAGAATCATGGCACGTTCCACGGCATTTTCCAGTTCCCGTACGTTTCCCGGCCAGTTATATGCCATGAGTTGTTCCATGGCATCGAAGGCCAGAACCGGTTTTGTTCTCAAACCCAGTTCAGCCTGCTTTTTTTCTAAAAAATGGGAGACCAGCGCCGGGATGTCCCCTCGTCTTTCCCTTAATGGCGGAATTGTCAGAGGAAAAACCTGCAACCGGAAATAAAGATCATTGCGGAACAGTTCCCGGGTGACCATGGCATCGAGATCCCGATGGGTGGCGGCAACCACCCGGATATTTACTTTGAAAGGATGGGTGCCGCCCACCCGCTCGATCTCTTTTTCCTGCAATACCCTGAGCAGCCGTACCTGGGCTTCAGGTTTCAGGTTTCAATTCCCCGATCTCATCGAGAAAAATCGTTCCGTTATCTGCCCGTTCGAACCGTCCGCGTTTTCGTAATCCGGCCCCGGTGAAAGCACCTTTTTCATAACCGAACAGTTCCGAATCGATGAGGTTTTCAGGGATGGCACCGCAATTAACCGTGACAAATGGGCCTTTTTCCCGGGGTGAATGCCTGTGGATGGCACCGGCAATAACCTCCTTGCCGGTGCCGGATTCTCCCAGCAGCAGTACCGGGCTGGAAAGCGGGGCAACCTGATGCATCATTTTTATGACGTTTTTCAATCCCAGACGCTCGCCCACGATCTCGGGCCCGGTGACCTGCATGTAGTCATTTTGAAGATCGCGGTAGTCCTCCGCCAGCAACTCTTTCAGGCCCATCAATTCCCGATATTGAATGACGTTTGACAGAGCAATGGCAAACGGTTGCCGGATCATGGTTATCAGGTAAGCATGCCTTTGGGTAAAGACAACACCTTGGGGCGCGGTAAAAATCACCGTCCCGCGCAAATCATCACGCACGAGCAGGCGAGAGACAAGCAGTGAGGCATTTTTATCCAGAAGTCCCTTTTGTATCCAGGGTCGGGCTGTGGGATGAGATTTTGCCTCTTTGATCAGAATGGTTTCCATATGGGACCGGGAAGTAAAGGGACGGATATGCTCCGGTAGAATAAGTTCCTGGTTTAGCACCGTGCACCCTTTGGCAGAGGCATCTGCCAGGAAAACCTGCTTTCCCTGTTCAACATGGAAATAGGACAGGATCACTTCCCGGGCAGGAACGAAGCCCTGAATATAGAGAAAACTGTTCTGTAGAAATTCTTTCACTTCGAGACTACCGCAGATGCGCAGCGTGGCCTCCCGGAAAAATTAATTCAGATCAATATTCATGACTTGTATCGGCCCCTTTAAATAATGCATTTTATCAGATAAGTGTGCTATAGTCTACGAATATTATGTCCCATGGAACACCTGTTTTTTTGAATAATTCTAACCTTTTGAAATAACAATATTAACACATTTGGCACGGTTTAAGCTGAGTAAAATGAGATAAAGACTCGAAGAAGAGGTTCCAACCAAAATAAAAACGCAAGGGACCGATTTTACACCGACATCATAATTTATAACCTGAAAATTTTTATATACGAGGGGAACATGCTTAAAACTGGCATCCGTACCATCGAGCAAAGAGGTATTCACCATGTTCTGGATAATGAAAACAGGATCAGGCGCTTCAAGCCCTGGCTGAGTGACTGCTTTTCTTTCCTGTATGACCAGATAATGGAAAAGCGTATCTTTCCGAAAAAACTTAACGGTGATATGGCGCTGCATTTTGAGATCCTGCGCCGGGAACTCGATGGCATTCACGATAAACACGTTCTGGAACTGGCAACGGGAAGCGGCAATGCCGCCTTTTTTCTCAACAGGGACAATTACTACAAAGGGACCGATATCAGTCCGGGATTGCTGCGAAGAGCTGCCAGGCGTTTTAGAGCCGCCAGGTTCAAAAATGCCATCTTCTACGTGGCATCTGCCGAAGATTTGCCCTTTAAGGACAATTTTTTTAATGTTGTTCTGTGCCATCTGGCTTTGAA